>NZ_JBFRKQ010000075.1:0-55460 GCF_041469505.1 Vibrio sp. 10N.286.49.E11 | reverse complement strand
GGGTTCATGGGGCGGATACGGTATAGATAGATTTAAAGCCTTTAGCTAGCGCGTTATTTCGCTGTAAGAGCTAAAGGCTTTAATGTTGAAGTGATATTTATAAAAGACAACTACTCAGAAGCGCCAAGCCCCTCTTTGGCTCGTTCAAAGTCATAATTATCTAACGCACTTTGAACATCTTTAAGAACAACAGAATGTGGATACTGTGCCAGTAACTCAGTCACATATTGAGTTGCATCGTTATCATACGCATCCAGCAGTGATAGCAACTGAGCATGCTGTTCTGACGTGATGCTCGGTGAGTCAGAGGTATCAGCAAGACTCACATCGGCTACTTCAGAACTTGTCGTATTAGATCCTTTGGCACCAGGCACATCAAAGCTGATCTCAACTGCTTTAATCAGTTCAATTAACCCAAGCTCACCTTGTTTAAGATCCTCTTCATCACACGCCTTGTTATGAGCTTTGCTTTCTAAATCACTGAGTAACTCTGCCAATCGCAACCCACCAATCGAAGCTGCCATGCTTTTTAAGGTATGTAGATTACGCTCTAACGTCTCCCATTCGCCTTGTACTAAGCTATCAAAAGCATCCGACATCATGTCTGGTGATCCTTTGCAGAACCTATCAAGCATTTTGGCTTGCAGTTTCACATCATGATAAGTCAGTTGCTCAAACCTCGACTGAGAGAAAACAGGCGGTTTTATGTGAGTATCAGAGTGTAATTCCGCACTCTCATCAGAATCACCTGTCTGTATCGCATCTGAATGCGTTCTACCTTCAACTAATACCTCAGGAACAATGTATCGAGTAATCAGAGACATCGCTTTATCAATAACAATAGGCTTGTCTAAGAAGTCCGTGACACCCGCTTCCCTCGCTCGTTGTTTCGCATCAGCAAAAACATTGGCTGACATTGCAATAATCGGTACATCTATATCGAATTCACGAATCAAACGGGTAGCTTCAAAGCCGTCCATAATCGGCATTTGAAGATCCATGAAGATTATTTCGTAGTCGTTGTTTTTAGCTAACTCCAGCGCTTCCTTTCCGTTTTCAGCAAGATCGGCATTTAATTTAGAGCGACTGAAAAATGCTAAGGCTAGATCTTGGTTCAGCTCATTGTCTTCAACCAATAACACTCTTTGGCCTTTGAACTCTATCTGGTAATCCAGTTGCAGTTCTTGGGCTTTGAAGTCGGCTAACGCATCCGAGCTTGATCGTGGCAATGTCAGTACAAAGGAGAACTCACTGCCTTGCCCGTAAACACTCTCCACCGTAATTTGACTGCCCATCGCATGAACTAATTTCTGGCTAATGTTGAGCCCAAGCCCTGTACCGCCAAACCGACGTGTCGTTGTGGTATCCGCTTGGCTAAAGGCTTCAAACAGCTTGTGACGGTTCTCATCCAAAATGCCTATCCCGGTATCCATCACACTCACTCTCATGGTTAGGCTGCTGTCGTTCGAGTCAACATGCTCCACCGTTAATGCTACGCTGCCTTGTTCCGTAAACTTAATCGCGTTGCCCACAAGGTTGAGTATGACTTGGAACAACCTCAAGGGATCGCCTTGCAGTGGCGTGTCTAACTCTGGGTCGATGACCATCGACAAATTGAGTTGTTTCTCAGCTGCTTTCGATTCCATCAACTCAATCACATCTTTAAAAGTCGTTGCGGGATCAAACGGGACGTTATCAATAACAAGTTGCCCAGCTTCTATCTTTGAAAAATCAAGGATGTCATTGATGATACCGAGTAACGAATGGCCAGAACGGTGCACTTTCTCAATATAATTTCGAGCGACAGGATTAGATATTTCGCCAATCGCCAGATAAGACAAGCCAATAATGGCGTTCATTGGGGTTCTTATCTCATGGCTCATATTGGCTAAGAATTCCGATTTAGCTTGGCTCGCCAAATCGGCTCTCTGTTTCTCTTCTTCCAATTGTTCGTTAAGGCGCTTCATTTCTGAAATATCGAATGCCCAAAATAGTGTGGCGACTTCACCATCAATCTCAAAAAGATAGTAACTGACCAAAGCAACAAATCGGGTTCCATCAGACTTTCTGAGTACTAACTCCCTATTTTCAACTTTACCGTTAAGGTCGAGCTCTTCATGCACGCCATCACGAACGCTCAGCGAGTCATGGATAGCGGCAACGTCGATAGAAGACAACGCCTGATCTTCCACGCCAAACAAACGTTTTGCCGTATCGTTCGCGTAACGAACCTCTTCTTCAAATACCACACTAGCTGCAATTGGAGAGCTATTTAGCATGTTGTAGAGTTGGTTCTGCGCCTTTTCCAGAGCTTCGGTCGCTTCCTTAGCAATACTGATCTGCTTCGCTAATTTACGATTCCAGAAAATAATAAGAAGAAGGATCACCAGAGAAAAAACCGAAATAGTGTAAACCAATTGATAATCAACTCTTTCTATCGCTTTGGGCGCCGCCCACTTCGCCGATATCTTTTGATGTTCTTCAGCAGAAATACTCTCAATCGCCTTATTCACAATCGAATAAAGCAAAGGTTCAGATTTGATGACATGCAGAGTTGGCGACAGGAAGAAGTCTAACCGGCCGATGATACCAACCCCTCGATAGCCAAATGAATCAATGAGGTAATTGAGGACATCAACAGTGTCGACCATGCCGTCTAAGGTTTTATCATCCAATCGGTTGAGCCCATCGGCCGTGGATTCTACCTCTACCCACTCAACGTTCGGGTACTTATCTAAAATCGCGTTAGTATTTGCCGCATTCTTCAATATACCGATTTTCCAACCATCAGCTTCTTCAAGTACCAAGCTACTAACGTCTCTTCTCGATGCAATGGCCAAACGACTTGAAAACAAGCTTTTAGCTGCTTTGACGTTATCTCCTAACGAACGATTCTCTTGAGCTGCTGAGACCAGTTCCACTTCATGATGATCAACCAAGCTTCGGGTCTCAGACCAATTCGCCACGTCAACATGCTGAATACTTAGCCCTGTTTTTTGTTCAATCAGCGTTAGATAATCATCAATCATCCCGATGTATTCACCGGTATTGGATACCGCTTCATAAGGTAACGAATTCGGATCGATACCTATACGTACATCCGGATTATCTTTAATCCACGCCCTCTCTTTTTGGCTTAGATTTAGGATCTCTCCAGTCAAGTTACTCGCTTGATAAACATCCGCAATATAGCGTTTCACCGCATCTCCGAATGAACTAAATTGTTCGACAGATGGAAAATAAACATGGTTCCGCTCTAACGAATTAACATCAAAGTAGAAAGTCATCGAACCAGAGTTGATACTCCCTCCCTTGGTCCTATAATTCGCCACCTTGGTGACTGATGAAAAGTGAGAGGTATTTTTCTTCTCTCCATATTGATCAACTAGGTTGCCTATGTACCAAGATTTGATCGGGCGACTATTGTTATCCGCTTGTGCGGTGATCACCTGAAAAGAACTGTCCGTGTCGAAAATTTCAAACACTTCCGTCAACTCTTCAAAGCGGTCGTTGACGATAAAATACGCAGATATTTGCGCGATAATATTCGCTTTTTTAAGGACTAGGCTTAAATCACTCTGAACCTGCATCTCGATAATTTGGTTTAAGCCGTCATCCTCCTGTTTAAGCCTTTTAATTGCGGCATTGAAGCTATCTCTGATTTCTTCACTCTTAAAGTCCACATAGATCGGATACTCAACTTTATACTCGTCATGTAGCGTTAGCTCTGCCATTTCAATAAAACGAGTGTTGGTGATAAACCACTCTAGCACTCTTCGTTCAACCATTAGCAGGTCAACATTTTGAGCCCTCAACTGCGAGAATGCTGATTCAAGATCTTCGTAATCTTCAATACGATCAATGTCTAACTTACTCTTCAGAACTTCAACAGAGTTTTTAATTGTGGATGTTTCGTCGAACAATAACGCCCCTAATGATAGGTCTTTTGGGGATTGAAGTTGGAGTTTGCGGCGAGTTAGTGAAACAGGAACAAACTCAACATTAAAAACGTTATCACTTAAAAAGTGCGCATTAGGATCATCAAACTGAACACCAGAAACAAAGGCTATAGAATTATTGTTATCGATGGCTTTTTTAGCGGCGCTAGGTGGAAGTGTGACAACGTCACCTAGTTTATATCCCATGTCATTCAGTGCACGCTGAAGAATGTCGTACTGTAGCCCGACTGCGGTGCTGTCTGGGTAAATATACGGAGGGTTACCAAAGCCAAACACGCCTTTTAGCGGCACTCGATAGGGGGAACTGTCTAGCCACTTCGATAAAATCTTGTTCTTGTTATCAACGTCGAAGGTTTCAATCTGTTTGTTGATTAGCGTCAGCAGTTCTGGTTCATCGGTTCGAATCACCATTGATGCTTCAAACCTTTTCCAATGCTCCAGAACATAATTTACCGCTAAATCATGAACGCCAATCTTTTTCGCAAGATCCATAGTGGTGATAGGTTCACCGACCATGCCTTCGACATCCCCGGCCCCTAACGCACGTACTGCATCAATAACGTTATCAAAATTCACTCGCTCAATAGAACTCAATTTGACACCGGCTCGCTCCAAATCGATATTTTCGTTAACCATCGCAATACGGCGTTTATTATTTTGATCTAGGTTTCCATCGAGTTTGTTGTCGATGGGAACAATCACTGCGACCTGATAAGGAATATAGGGAGCACTCGCAAGAAAACGGCCACCTTCACTTGGGTCGAACTGTTGGAATGGAAATACATCGCCTCGCCCGTCGACTAACGCGGCTTTAGCCTCGACACGCGAGTTAACTGTGACAAACCGAACATGAACACCAAAACGCTGTTCAAGATCTAATGTCCAATCTTTGATGATCCCAGAAACCTGCCCATCATCATCGATGAATGAGTAAGGATAATGGTTGGCCAAGACAACAAAAGTTACCGTTGGTTGGTTTCCCAACCACTGATTTAACTCAGTATCTGTTACCTCAGCAGCATTCGTAGATCGCATTAGCAGCGACCACACCACAAGTGTAATGACCAGAAAAACAACCAAACGATTTAGCGACAACATCAAGCCATCACTCATCTCTAAATTTCTCTTTAATTGCTAGAATCTCAGGTAACTTCAGAAAAAACACATCAACGATAGTTGGATCAAAATGTTTGCCTTTCTGTTCTTCAAACAAGTTCAGCGCCTCATCAATACTCCAAGCTTTTTTATAAGGGCGCTCTGCGGTCAGGGCATCAAACACATCAGCAACAGCCGCAATTCTTCCAACCAATGGGATACCTTCACCAGCTATCTGGTTTGGATAACCACTGCCATCCCATTTTTCGTGATGATATTGCGCCACCTGAATAGCCATACGCATCAGTTTGGAATCACTCTGCCTACCAAGTATATCAACACCATATTCGACATGCTTTTGCATAATTGTCCACTCGTCGGCGTCCAATTTACCCGGCTTGAGTAATACGCTATCAGGAATACCGATCTTGCCAATATCATGCATTGGTGCTGCATCACGCAACGTCTCGGCATCTTCGTCAGTCATTCCCAAGGCTTTAGCTAGCACTTCACAGTAGTGACTCATACGCTTAACGTGCATGCCTGTTTCATTGTCTTTAAATTCAGCAGCTCTACCCAGTATGTTCAGTGTTTCTAGCTTACCGAGATTGATCTCTTGAGTTTTCTCTTTTACCTGACTAAACAACGCGCGTTGTTGGTCATAAAGTGCGATATGCGTTTTCACACGCTGGAGTGCAATTGCAGGGGTTATCGGCTTGGTTAGGTAATCGACAGCCCCCAAGGAGAGTCCTTTTACTTCGGCTTCTGGACCAATTGTGGCGGTCACGAAAATGATAGGAATGTGAGCCGTATTCGGCTGAGCTTTAAGTTGGCGGCACACCTCGTAACCATCGATGTCAGGCATCATGATATCAAGGAGGATAAGGTCTGGCTGCGGCACCATCTTCGCGATCTTGATACCAATTGTGCCGTTAATCGCTACTTTCACTTGATAAGTATCTTTGAGTATTGCCGTTAACACATCCAAGTTACTTGGGGTGTCATCCACGACTAACACTATAGGTTTCCGACTCATTGATACCTCGTATACAAATCAAACAGTTATAACCCTAGTGTAGAACGATTTCCAGAGGTTAAGTAGAAAAAAAAGCAATTGATTTTCAAAAATGAAGAGTAGATCTGTGAGTGACTTCAAACTGGCGTTATTAGAAGTACGACCATTCAATATTACGTCAGTTAAGTTATTATTATACAAGGGGAATTACCTTTGCATTGTAACATTTCACTAACAACACAGATACTATCCGAAAACAAAAAGAGCTCCTCATATGGGAGCTCTTTTCGTTCAACGGCTAGAAAGCAAAACAACCGAGTTATTCAGTAATCTAACGACCAGAATAATACATACAGATTCGAACACCATCGAACTCACGAATCTCAAATGGGATCTCGTAGATAGACTCCATCACTGATTTTTCAACCACTTCCGAAACCTTACCCGACTTAACCACTTTGCCTTTCTTCATCGCAACAATGTTATCTGAGTAACAAGAAGCGAAGTTGATGTCATGAATCACGATAACGACCGCTTTATTGAACTCATGCGCTAAACGACGCAACGTCTTCATAATTTCGACCGAGTGTTTAATATCAAGATTGTTCAGAGGCTCATCTAAGAACACATAATCCGTATCTTGCGCCACAACCATCGCGATAAACGCCATTTGACGCTGACCGCCACTCAACTCATCAAGGTATTTGTTTTGGATGTCAGTAATGCCAAGGTGTTCTAGTGCTGTATCGACGATCTTATGATCTTCGTCTTTCAAGCGACCTTGAGAGTGTGGGAAACGACCAAAACAGACCAATTCACGAATCGTAAATCGCATGTTGATGTTATTTGATTGTCTTAACACGGCAAGGTGCTTCGCTAGCTCTTTGGTATCCCACTCAGCCAGTAACTTATCGCCAATGACCACTTCACCCGCGTCGCTGTCTGTTAAGCGGCTCGCCATTGAAAGCAGTGTACTTTTACCCGCACCATTTGGGCCAATGATAGAAGTCACTTCGCCTTTCGGGAACATAGCACTGGCATCATCAACCACGAGTGACTTGCCATACTTCTTAGTTAAACCTGTTAATTTAATCACTACTTACTACCTTTACTGAATTCTGGTGCGTAACAACAAGAACATAAAATACAAACCACCGACCAAGTTAATGATCACACTCACTGTGGTTTCAAACGCCATTACTTTTTCGATAAACCATTGGCCTGAAACCAATAGAACGACCGCTAACAAACTGCTTGCGATGATAAGCACACGATGTTGATAAGATTTGAATATCTGACGAGCTAAGCTCACGGTGATTAAACCAAAGAACAGCACTGGGCCAACCAAAGCAGTCGATACCGCGACCATCACTGACACAATCACCAAGGTAATCTGAGTCAGTCGTTTGGTGTTCACACCCAAGCTTGTTGCGTTATCAACACCAAGCCAAAGTACATCAAGCTTAGGCGCTAACAACCAAAGGCCAAGCAAGCTCAAACCCAAAGGAATAAGGCTGAGGTAAACCAACTCGCCTTTCACGTTATTGAAACTTGCGAACATCACATTCTGCAGCACCGCGAACTCGTTCGGGTCAATCAACATCGCCAAGAAGTTAGACAAACTCGAGAATACGCTGCCACACACGATGCCTATCAACAGCAGTGTGAATACGTTGTTTCGCTTGCTCTTAAAGTAGAAATGGAACAGAGCAAACGAGAACAAGATCATCACAGTCACAGACATCGAAAAGTTTGCGATCGAGTCAATCACCCAGAAGCTAGCACTGCCAAACACAAACAGAAGTACCGTTTGTACCAGCATATACAAGCTGTCAAAGCCCAAGATGGAGGGGGTTAGAATTCGGTTATTAGTAATGGTTTGGAAAACCAATGACGACGCCGAGATCGCTACCGCCGCCAACACAATCGACAGCAATTTTGGTAGGCGCAGAGACAAGAAGAACTCGTAGTTATCCCACGTCAGCCCCTGCCCGATGAATAGCGCTGTCATACCCAAAGACGCGATAGCCAGAATCGCAATTTTTACTGAATCACGCATTTGACTTGTCTCTCATGATTAGGTAAATAAAAATCATGCCACCAAAGATGCTGATTACCATCGAGATTGGAATCTCATAAGGGAAGATGACGATTCGAGCTAGCAGGTCACAAGCCAACACCAAGATCACCCCCCAGTAGGCAGTCCAAGGCAGAATCTTCTTCATGTTATCGCCCATCATCAGCGACACGATATTCGGCACGATAAGGCCAAGGAATGGAATAACACCAACAATCATCACCACAGAAGAGGCGCAGATAGCAACCAACGCAACACCAATGAAGACGATCTTCTGATAATTCAAACCGATGTTTTTCGCGAAGCTCTCACCGATGCTCGCCGCACTGAACTGGCTCGCGAAATAGTAAGCCAATACACAAGCAGGCACCGCGAGATAAAGGATTTCATAGCTGCCCTGCAACACGCTCGCAAAGTTCGCCATAGTCCATGCCGACATGGTTTGTACTAAGTCGTACTTATAAGCAATAAAGGTTGTTAGAGACGAAACAACGTTGCCATACATAATGCCAATCAAAGGCACCAATATCGCGTTCTTAAACTTGAGGTGTTGTAGGAAGCGAACCAATAGCATGGTGCCAAACACTGCAAACGCGAAGATAAAGCCTAAGTAGCTCCATTGCGCAGCATTGCCTAGCACTAGAATGCCGACTATGTAACCCAACATCGCACAGTCAATGGTGCCCATCGTCGAAGGCGCGGCAAACTTGTTCTGTACGATTTGCTGCATGATCAAGCCAGAAACACTCAATCCCGCTCCGGCAAGCACGATCGCGAGTAGTCGAGGAATCCGACTAACAATATAAATAGAATTGGCGTGTTGGTTGCCATTGAAGAAGTCACTAAAACTGATTTCAGCGACTCCAATCATCAATGACGCAACGCATAACACAACAAGAAATACAGCAGCTGCAATGGGTTTCAACATAGGAATAATACTAAAGATAGGTCTCGGGTAGCCCGTATAAAAAAGTGAAAAAGGGCTTATAAGAACACTCTTATAAGCCCGAAAATCTGATGGTTAGTAACTATTGAATCGTACGTTCAATGTCACTAAGCATTCTATGAATCGCTGTCACACCGCCACCAGCCAAATACCAAGCACTTGAATCAAGGTAAACGATATTGCCGTGCTGCGCTGCAGGTGTTGCCGCAACCAGTGGGTTATCAAACAGTTGTTGTGCGCGTCCTTCTGATTTACCAATCGCTTTTTCGCGGTCAAGCACGTAAAGCACTTCAGGTTTTGCATCAGCTATGTATTCAAAAGAGATTAGGTTGCCGTGTGTTCCTTTAATCGGAGCCACGGTTGCACTCTTTGATTCCACGAAACCAAAGTCATCAAAGATGATAGAGAAACGGCTGCCTTTGTTGAACATCGCAATGTTGTTGCCGTTGTTCATTAGCATCATTGCTGAAGTTTCGTCAGACGCTACTTTGTCGTTTACCGCTGTGATAGAAGCTTGAGTCTCTTTAATGATCGCTTCGACTTCAGCTTGCTTACCAAAGATGTCGCCTAGCACACGCCAGTTTTGCTGAGCATCAGCCCAGTACTTGTCGCCTTCAATAGAAAACATGACAGTAGGAGCAATTTGTGCCAGTTTGTCGTAAACCTTAAGCATGCGGTTTTCCGCGATGATGATGTCAGGCTTCAACATGTAGATAGCTTCAAAATCAGGTTCGCTTAAAGAGCCTGTATTTGCCGTCGTATCTTTGTACGAAGCTAGGTAATCAGGCAGCAAGCTATGAGGCGCGCCAACTGGCTGTACACCAATTTTATCGAGCACGTCTAAGCTACCGTGGCCTAGAACCACCACTCGCTGTGGTACTTCAGTAAACTGCGCTGTGCCTTTCACATGCTCAATGGTGACGGTTTCCGCATGCGCGGTCATCATGAATGATGATGCTAGAACGATGGCAAGCCCGCTCAATAACTGGCGAACTGAATTGATTGTTTTCTTCATGTTTCTTCCTTTGCCATTGATACAAACCACCACTCATGACAATGAAAGTCACATTACTCATAGACGAGCATGGGGCGTACACAACTGCTAAATAACGATAATTTAAAGTCTGTCATTGGATTGACAACAAACTTGTAACGCAAGTGAGAACTATTATCAATTATATTTGCACTAAATTGGCGATACAACAACTTTATTATTCAGAAACGTAAAAGTGAGTATTCATATTTTGCGTAGTCAGGAGAGGTATTAGGAATCAGAAATATCAAAAAGACGCGAAGAGGAAAATACTCATCAACCTGAAGAAAAAAACAGATGGGGAAAGCACCCAAAAACCCTGTAATTACAACGCTGAACCCCAAAATCATGGATTGTAATTTACAATGTAAAGATCATATACAACAGAGACTTAATCATCACCAAATTAGCTGATCAATTAAACCCACTAATGACAACGAATACGAACAGCTGAAAAGCCAAGACTCAGTCAGATATCATGATCAAATCCCTGACCTTCGCTCATTTAACCTTCAGTAACCGATGGTAAATCACCCAAAAATATTTTTGAATTTAATTGAAAATAGGGTTGTAATTTTGAAAACTAGGCGTATAGTTCGCCACCTGGCTCTAATCTATAGAGCTGTTAATGCTAAAGTAAGTCCAAGTTCCACATAGACAGTTCTCGATTCCCTCGTTACACCATCTCTGCGTCAGCTTTCACCCAGATAGTCATTCAATAGCTTTTAAATTCGATCCTACTACCGATCTATCGTCATTTGCTCTTTTGTCAGCGAAGTCAGAATAGATCGAGCACTTAAATACAAATGTAATAAACACAAGGCACAGTTATGTCACGCAGAACAACACGACAAACCCATTGGTATCAACTATCACGCGAAAAAACAGTCAATAAACTAAAAGGTAATAAATGCTCAAGATTAAAATAGATTTACACAAAGAAGAGATTTCATGGGTCACCGAGATTCGACAGCTCAATAGCGATATACTCCACCGCCACATATTGCCCAAGCTACAACATCACAGCTATCTCATCGACTTTGAATTTAATGAACGAGAAAGCATCGGAACTATCGTTTCAGGCAACGGAAACACCCTAGGACATTTCACACTCCTATAGCATTTCCCAAAGGCTACAAAAGAAACACCATCTAGTCCCAAAGATGTAAAAGATGTCACCCTCAATTCGCTCTAGCAGAACAAAATAGAGTAGAAGTAAAACAGATCTGAAACCTAGCCCTTTTTGCATTTCACACGCGGCTAACGCTAGCTAGGTTATCGTACTTCTATTGAAACCAACTTATATCAAACTCTAAATCACCATTGAGTCATTATCAGTGCATTCATGGACTAATAAGTTAACGGCATCGACCTTAACTTCTGATCAAGAGTATATAAGTGTTCTGCAGCTTGCATGTGTTGAGGGTAATCACTGAACTTCTCACGATTCTCCTCATTCATCTTACATGTCTCATCCACCAGCATTAACTTCCAATACAGCTTCGTTGTATGCAACATCGCCAGTAACGGTTTGAACACCTCTTTCTCATAAGCTTGAATCAACTCTTCAATCAACTCGTCACGTTCGTCTTCGCTTGCGATTGAACCCTCGGTTGCCGACAACACTTTTTGATACTTCAGGTTTTGTTGCAGCTTATCCATGACCGTTTGGTTTTCTTCCGCTAAGTCAACAAGCTTCGACTTAACGATGTTTACCCAATTCGCTTGGCTCAGTACTGTGTCATCAACGCTGGTAAAATCTTCTCGTATTTGTCGTTCAACATCTTTTTGAGCTTTCTTTAAAACCGCACGCACCTTTTGGAAAGGCAGCTGATACTCCTTACTTAGCTCGATAATCAGTTTATGAAAACCACCATTTGGAAGGTGTAAGTTTTCTTTAAACGTCGCCATTGCAGCTTCTTGCTGTTCGGTAAGGTGAGTCATTCTGTTTCCTATTCTTTATCACTTATGGTGCTGAGCCCGCGATCATACCATTATTACCCTCGTTTTTTCGGTAACTTGATCAGTTACACCTCGCTATGCCGTTAAATTCTCTCAGCCCTTTCTCTTTTGGCTAGTTATTAACCCACTTGGCATAAAATGGTAAATCTCTATCGGCGAAAGTTCGTACATTACGCGCTCAGGGGATATCGCCAGACAGGAGTCGTTACTTACATATGAAAGACAAGCGCGAGAAATGAGAAAACAGATGACCTATTCAGAATACAAAGAATCCGATTTGCATAAGTGCGTGAGCATTGGTTCAGAAGCAATGGTATCCATTGCCAAGTTTGCCTTTAAAGCCACTACCCTTTTATTTCGATTTTTCCGCTGGCTTGTCGTATCGGCTTATACCTACGTGATGAAGTAATTCTATATGGGAGTCGTTGTTTTCATTACGACTTATCTAAATACCCCAAAGCGCGCCCTATTAGGTCGCGCTTTTTTTGTGCCCAGCTTTATACCTAGCTTGATGCCAAAAGTCCGAGTGCATTTTATATCGTCAGTGGCGCTAAATGGTAAAACTGACCATCGAATAAAAACCATACTACACCTGTTCCAACGAAACAGACTTCTAACTTATACAGGTACTAAAATGAAAAAGATTGCACTTAAAATTGTAGGACTAACGGTTTTGGCTTCTGCGCTAACTGGTTGTATCGGCAGCAACGCCGTAACAGGGAAAGTGATGAAATTTAACGTTGAAGTTGTCGATAACCGCTATGCCCGTGCAGGTGTAAACTTCTTATTAGCGCCTGTATACGGTATTACTACCGCAGCAGACTATGTGGTATTCAACTCACTTGAATTCTGGACAGGTAAAAACCCTATCAGCGGTTCACCACACGTATTTGATACAAAAACAGACACGCACTTCAAAGTGAACGATGAGCTGGACCCAAGCCTGAAAGAAGCCCCTGTCGGCCCAATTTCTAACAATCGCACCATTGAAACGGGTGAGATGATTAAGATCGACGAAAACACGATTCAAATGGACATCGTCTATACATCTGGTGAAACAGCGACTCTAACGGGCATCAAAGACGGTCAAAACGTTACCTATTACATGGATGGTCAGCTTGTATCGCAAACAACTATCGCTGAATTAGAGAAGATTCAAGGCACTGAAGCTTAAGGTTCATCGCCCACACAGAGTTCAAACTTAAAGAGACTTTTGAGCTCATAAAATAGAACAAGCCCGGCGATTGCCGGGCTTGTTTGTATGTGCTCTATTATTTGTAAATGCTCTATTGGGACTGAGACTGTGCAAGTCGAATGCTCACCAAACTCGCCACCATGATAGCTAAGTAAAAGCTGCCGATAATGGATTCCATAAACACAAAGAATTGAGCAATAGGCAGAGCTGGTGATATGTCGCCGTAACCAACCGTAGTCAAGGTGATAAAGCTAAAGTACATCGCATTAAACAAGTTCGTCAGCCAGACTTGCTCTTCTAACCCGTTAAAGGCATTAGGAAAGATCTCTAAAATTAACAAGTAGATGGTCGACCAAGCAAACCCTAGCAACAAGTAAATACAGATGGAGCCGATGATGTGATTGGGTGTCACCGTTTTGGCTTTCATCACCTGCTTCAACGCCGAGTAAATGTGTGAAAACAAGAACACAGCCAACGCCGATAGCGTCACTATCGACAGGTTATAGCCTTCTAAAAATGAAAACACGCCAGACACGAGCGCCGTAATCAATAACAGCCCATACCAAGAGCGATACAAGGCTCGCTCTTTATGAATACCGGCAATTGAACTCGCCAACGTAATAATGATAAGAAATAGGATTGTTTTCTGGCCTTGCGGATAAAACTGCTGCATCACCGCGCAACCAAGAAACAACACCAACAGTGCATAGAATAAGAAGTAGAAGTTGTCGTCTTTAGAGACTGGCTTCATCTATTTTCCCTCGACCTCTGCAGGTTTTTTCTCAGTTTCTTGTTGGTTTTTCTCTTCAAGTCCAAGCCACGCCATCATCAGCTCATAGCTTAAACTCAGTATCACAGCACCGACAAACAGACCGACGATGCCTGACATCGCCATTCCGCCCAGTGCACCCAATAGAATTACCAACATTGGAATGTGAGAGCCACGGCTCAGCAATACTGGCTTTAAGATAGCGTCACTGCCGCTCACCAAAATACACCACACTAAGAACAAGCTCGCCGCCAGTGTCGATTCAACGCTGAACATGTAGATGATCGCCGGTAATAGAGCGAGAATCGGTGGAAGTTGGATTATCGCAATGAGCAGCACAGCTAGCGCCCAAAACGCAGCTGCTGGAACGCCTGCAATCACCAAACCGATTGCCGACATCATGGATTGAATCACAGCCACACCAATCACACCTTGCACAACGCTTCGCACGGTCGATTTAGAGAGCTCTACCAACTCTTCACCTTTACCGCCCGTTAAACGCGCCACTAAGTGAGTCACGCCGGTTTTGCATTTATCGGCATTACTCATGAATGCACCCGCAATGATGGTAGAGATGATGAACTGAATAAAGCCGCCACCTAACGAGCCAAGAACAGAAGCCGCTTTCGTCGCAAACTGTTTAAGTTCATCCGCATACTTTATGAAAGTGCCTTCAATATTGTTGGAGGCGGCAACCAAGGTTGAATAAACCTTCTCACCTATGAATGGAATATCTTGTAAGGACTCTTTCGGTTTAGGCAATGACAATGTGCCATCTTGAAGCCCTGTCATCAGGTCAGTCGCGCTGGTGTAGATACCAGAAGAAAGCGCCGCCAAAGGAATAAATAGAAGAATCACACCAATAAAGCTCAGCAATGCACTGGCTTTACCTTTCGACATCCCGGTTTTATTTGAAATTGCGACCGCCACTGGATACAACGCAGTCGCAATGATCGCACCCCATATCACCAAAAGAATGAATGGGCGCAAAATCGAAAAACACCAATACACGAGCATGGCAATCGCTGCGATCTTGATGGCAGCGTCTATCGCCTGTTTTGAAAAATCATCGGTTAACTTCATGAGACGTCCTTGTTAGACATAATTAAGACTGATTTTGTAGAAACTTCCAATTCCGTGTTTCTAGGAATAGAGAAGCCAAAATCATATATATGCCAATTAACACTAATTGGAATATGCGTATAAGAGTGTTGCTATCGATGTCACCGGAGCTCATCAACGTGCTACCAACCAGTACGAGCAACGTACTAAATGCAGTGGCGAAAATAGGTGCTTTTTCGGGAACCGTGTAGATCTTGGTAGCCATAAGTATGGCAATAAGTCCTATAAACAAAGAATAGAAGACAATGTTGGGTACTATAGAAAGAATTGAAAAAGCAGCAATCGCCAGCAATCCCCCGATACCGTTACTTATCACCAAAAAAGCGCTCAACTTTATCGACTTCTCTGACGTAATCATCAACGATAACAACGCAATGAACATCATTGTCAGTAAAGCTTCAGATATTTGAAAAATAAAGAAAAAGCACACCACAGGATAGGAGATAATCATCGCCCTAAAGGCCGCATACCAACGCTGTTTCTTTTCGAGTGGCGCAGCAGCGAAGCCTGAGAACGCCGATTTTGGCTCAGGGAAAAATACATGCACTAACGCAAAAAGCATGACTGAAACCACACCAGAGGTCGCTAAGCCAGAGGCCAGCATTACTGACACGCCGGGGTTATCAATCGCCATGAATGGCAACATCAAAACCGCAATCAACAGTATGGTGGCAAACAGGTTCCATTTTGGGTCGACAAACAAGTAGTAACCCCACAGCATCATTAACCCCACTAAAATCAGCAATGGGATTGGATAATGGGTAATTCCTCGCGACAGTAATAAACCTAACCCCATTGTCACCACAACGGCCAAGAGCAATTCGTAGACCGTTTCTTTATGGAGATTTGGTTTATCAATTAAGAACTTAGCTGTGAACACTGGCGCCACAAACGCAAGCGGCCAGTTTATCCACGCCGCCAAAAATACAGCCAACGTAACCCCGACCGTAAATCGCAGGATCCGTTGCTGTGTTTGTTGGTCGAGAATGGGCTTATCGGACATAAGACAATACGCTTATAAATCGAATCCACAATTTGCCTATCGCGTTGAATACAAAGTTATCGCCGCTATAAACAATCACATCCGCTTGGCCACCCACTCGGAGCATGCCTGTCACTTCTTCATTATCAAATTCAATGGTTATGGGAAGCATCTGTGTTTGGCGCAACCAACCCGTTTGTTGGCTAGCTTGAGCAAGCTTACCTGCATGGTCATTTTGCCCCCAATCAACACCCCAATCGATACTACTTACGCGCCCTTTTACCACTTTGCCCGGTGCGAAATCTAACGCCACTTCAACTTCATCACCGACCGTTACATTACCTAGGCTGTTCTCTCGATAATAAGCTTCAATCCAAATATCTTCGGTTGAAACAAAGGTCATGATTGCTTGCCCTGCTGATGCATAGAAACCTTCAGACAGGCTAAAGTTAGAGACACCACCTTGTGTCGGTGCAGTAATCACGGTGCGTTCTAGATTCAATTGAGCTTGTTCAAGTGCCAGCAACGCCGCTTTCACTTGGCTATTTTCTTCGCCTTCTTTACCCATTTGTTTCTTAGCACGGTCAAGGTCAGCTTCTGCATTCACAACCGCCGCACTAGAGGTCGCTAATGCTGCTCGCGCTTTATCTGCATCTGATTTAGAAACGACACCTTTATCGGACATCTCTAAAACACGCTTAGCTTGCAGTTTGGTATTTTGTCTTTCAACAATGGCTGAAGTGAGTTTCGCTTGAGCTGAAGCAATGCTCGCGGTTTGCGCGCCGACATTTTGGCCAGCAATCTCTAAATTTTGCTCGGCTTGTTGTACGGCTATTTGGTAATCAGACTCATCTAAAATGGCTAGCTTATCGCCTTGATTAACCAGTTGGTTAGGTTGAACAAGAATATCGAGCACTTTACCCGACACCTCAGGTTTGATTGGAACGATATAACCTTTGACACGAGCATTATCAGTAATAGGGATGATGCGGTCTGAAATGATACTGAAGATCAACATGAACGCTACGAACAACAATAAGTAGTTGGTGACCTTTCTTACTTTGTCTTTTCCATTTTCTTGCTGGCCAACTTCTTCCTTGGCTTCTTGCGCATTCCCGTTGACTTCTGACATGGGACTCCCTTCTAGATAACTAACATCAACAAAATTAATACTTTAAAAATAAGCCCGGTGATGGAAAACTCAAGTAAATAGGGTTAGATTTAGTAAACAAAACGTTGCAAATGATATGCACGTCTAATAGTGCGACAATATATACAGGATTGTATTCCAATGAGCTCTAGTCACTACCAAGTCCCGGTAATTCAAACGAACTACGCCAAAATTCTGGTTCAGGTTTTTTCTGACTATGGTCTCGACCTCCACCTTTTGCTCAAAGATTCTGGTTTACCGCCCGATCTCATTGAATCAGAAAGCGACTTTGTGCCATCAGAATCGATTAAACGTTTGATTTATCTGACATCCGCCCAACTTGGCGTATCTCGGTTCACCGATATTCTTGGACTCGCATTTCGACGTCGAATCATCCCAAATGTCTTGCATCAATTTACCGAATTCGAAACCATTGGCGATGCACTAAAACAGATCAATTCAATCTTTGCCTATGATTCACCAGGCAGCAAAGTCGAGTTTATCCAAGAACACGGTCAGAACTGGTTTTGCCGGACAGCCCCGGAAGACAACTCCCCTATGTTTCAATGGGGCGAAGCTTTCGCTGTTATTTATATCATCGAGTTAATAACCATTTTATCGCAATCACCATGGTTACCGACTAAAGTTCGCTTGCAAGGGCATGACATCGATGTCGTCAAAACACTGGTATCAAGTAACTGCCAACTGTTTGTTGATCATTCGTCGACTGCTGTGCAGATTCCTGATGAGATCTTACAACTCCCAATCCGTCTTACGTCTAAAGACCTCAGTACAAAACCGACACTTATTGAGTGGCATACCAGCTTTACCGATAGTATTTATGAGCTTCTAAAACCGTACATGAAAGAACAAGACCTCTCTCTTGAAGAGGCGGCAGAGCTGCTCAACTTTTCAGTGCGAACGTTCCAACGCAAACTCAAGAATGAAAACACCACTTATCGAAAGATCAAAGAGAACCTGATGTTTTCTGTAGCTTGCGAGCTGATGGAAGAAGGCCACACGCTGACCTACATTTCTAGCCAACTCGGTTACACCAACATCTCTCATTTTTCTCGTGCATTTAAGCGTGTGTCTGGCCTTACGCCGAAGATTTACCAACGCTCAATCTCGGGCTTAGGCTTCGCTCGATTGATTAACCAAGCACGGCCTACATCTAACCAAGGGCAATTGGAGTAGCACAGCCTGGGCTAGAGCTACACACTCTATTTCGCCCGTTACCTTTAGCGCGGTAAAGTGCCTTATCTGCACTGCGATAGGTCGCTTCGGCTTGCGCCTGTATTTCAGACACACCACTGCTCACGGTCAGGTTCAATGTTGTCCCTTTGGTAATCACTTCTTTCAGTCGATACATCGCCTCAAACGCTTCTGCCAAATTGGTTTCAGGCATCAAGATAGCGAACTCTTCTCCGCCTACTCGCGCGACGATATCAGTGTCTCGGCTGTTGTTTCTCAACAGTTCAGCGACCTCTTTCAGCGCTGAATCACCTTGGTCATGACCGTGATTATCATTGATAGCCTTGAAGTGATCTAAATCGATCAACGCCAAACAGGAATGTGTGTAACCATAACGCTCTGCCAGGTTAGAATAATGTTTTAAGTCGTTATCAAAGCGGCGTCGATTCCAGCACCCTGTCAGTGAATCCGTTTCCACCAGCATTCTTAATCGACGCTCCAATATCTTGCGTCGGCTAATATCCGTAAAGGTCACCACGTACTTGTTATTGTGCGGCAGAATTTCAGTTAGCTTTTCCACCACAACGTTTACGGTAAACTGCTCACCAAGTCGACTGACGCCACTCAACTCACCTTTCCATCTCTGGTTTTCCTTGAGTGAGCGAGTAATGGTCGTGATTAGGCTGCTGTTATTCATAAAACAGAGATCAGAAATCGGACGAGATTCGACTTGGTCAAAGGCATAACCTGAAACCCGAGAGAATTGTTGATTCACTTGTATGACCCTCAATTGACTATCGAGGATCATAAAACCAGCAACGCCATCAATGATCGCTTCAGACAAGCTATTCTTGCTTTGAGCCATTTCATGTCGATATAGGCGTGCGGTAATGAGGGTGCTGAGCAAAAACAACGCGCACACAGAAAAAGCCATGACTGCCGAAGAAGCCATACTCAATAACCACAAGCTAACTGCCATATTAAGGGCAAGTGTAGACACCACGTATAGCGGCATTTTTCGGTCAAAACTTAACTTATTCATAGTCTGCTCTAGTGATGGGCGAATGACTATGATGGCTAAGTTTTGATTAAGATATTTACCATTTTACGACACATACAAATTCAAATTACATATCGAACATTAAGCGCATAGGCTTATGCTAACTATTGATCAGAAGAAACGAGTTGTTTAATAGAAAGAGCTAGTTATTAATCGGGAACAACTAATTATTGAGTAAGAACAACAAGCTACCACCGCTCAACGAGCTGCCATAATTGAAGTTAATTCCAATCCCGAAGTTGTCAAAAAAGTAAGAGTCATAAGGCACATCAAATACTAATCCTGCCCCAAATTCATAGTAATAGTGCGTATCTAAAGGAGCCGTCAAATCACCCGCGACATCGATTCTTGTTAAGTTATAGTGGATTTGAGGGTTATTCAGCGACCAAGCATCGAGCGCTACATTTTGCCTAAACTCTAGTTCATTAATGAATCGCATCCCTTCTGGGTTACCGATATCACCATCGTTCGCTTCACCCCATCCAGCCCCATAGAAATAACGCACTCTAGAAGAGACATTCCAGCTTCCCCACTCTTGCTGCTTTAAATACTTGAGTTTGACCGACGGCTCACCTACCAATGCCCATGCTGAGGTATTTAGCGCGTAGCCGTCTAGCTGAGACTGAAATGCTTGAGAGTAGCTGTTGTTGTATTTATATTTATTGCGGTAATAGAGCAAGTGAGTGCCTAAGCCATACGCGATAGACCAACGTTGGGTTAAATGGTTTTGAACCCCGAAAAAGCCATACAGGCCCAATACTGAGTCTTTATTCGGATTCACACGACGGTCAGAGGTCACTTCCGGTGAGATTTCAATATCCTGTTCAGAAAGCGCATAAGACCCTCGCACAGACCAAATAAGGTCAAGATCAGGATCATCGGTGTTAATCACCGAAGAATAAGGAATGGAGCCCACACTCACTTGGCTTCGAGTATCGATGGTTTTATCGGAGCCAAAACCATTGTCGTTCAAATTGATAAACGAATTAGGATCAAAATCCACAAAGCCAATTGAAATGGCATCGCTGTCAGTCAGCGCAATTGACACAGAAAATATCTTCTCTAAGCGGTTCTGAATCAATTCATTGGATGCATAGGCCGAGGAAGAACTGAGGCCCATTAAGAGCAGAATAATAGAACGGGGATAGTGCGATAGGGGTGAAAGCATTAAGTTGACTCCATTCAAACTTATGCTTCAAGTGTAATTGGTAACTTAACTAATTCAATCAGAGAGTTAACGGTGTGGTTGATACTGCTCTCATTTGCAGCTGCGATTCTGCTACAACTCCTGCTCAAACTGTCTATTGGCTTAGAACATAAGCTCGCAGATTACTTCAAGTCTAAACCCGGCACTGCGCCTAAGATTTATCGTGGTTTATCCAGTTACGTCATCTTAGTCGGTTCTAAGTTTGTAATGCTGGAAGCCATCAATATCTTGTTTGGAGACAAGGTAGATTTCACAGGCCCTTGGAATGGTGTCGTAGCGTTCTTCGCTGTGGTATTCACGATCTTGGTCGCAGAGATTATTGTTTCAAAGATCTACTTCGCACTCGATGACACGCCCAAAGCCGAAAAAGCATAGCCGCTTTTGATACAGACCTAAGACAAAAAAAGTGAGCCGAACAGGCTCACTTTTTACATCTATTCTTTACGTTTCAGCGATTAACAAACAGAGAAGTTAGATAAAGACTCTCGCTCTAACACCAAACACCCAAGCGCTACTTTCATTGGAGAACGCAGGATCTTTAATGTATTGAATATCAGGTGTGACTTGGATGAAATCGTTGAGTTGCATGTTGTAGTAAATTTCAGCCGTCCATTGCTCTGTATTACCACTTATTGCTTTCGCATCAGCTGCAAAAGAATCACCATTCACTTCTGCCCAATTAAGTGCCACGCCTAAATTGTTGGTTGGTTTTCCTAATCCAAAGTAACCCATACCAACAGAGATTGATTTATCGTAAAGGGCAACATCACCTTCTGAGAAACCACCTCGCACAAACGGCATAACTTGCGGCGTGATAAACTGACTCCATGAGAAATTGACACCTGAGCCACCTTCAGTTGCAAGGCTATTACTGTGGCGAGTATCGTCACCAAAATCCCAGAACGTCACATGGAAGTTGTCTGTATAAATCAGGTCTTGTGAAGCCGTCCAACCTAATTCAAGTGTTGTAAAGTAAGACGCATCACTACCAAAAGCGCTATCAAAGCCATCAAAAATATCATCTGACTGACCATTTGCATCAGCGATACCACCGACCACATAAAAGTTTTCGCCTAGCATATGACCGGCAGAAAGGGCCAATACACCGTCATCCGGTAAGCCCATCGCACCTGAGCCTGTCGAGAATACCAAGTTAGTAAAACCAGACCACGGGCTTGCTAGAGCGTAAACATCCGCATAGTTCGTTACATCCTGCCAACCGACAATAATGGTGCCTTTGCCATCATTGATTTTTTGCTTCCAATTTAAGTCCGTAACACGAAACCCTTGGTCGCTGTATGCCGGACCAATTGCACCGACATAGCCAAGCGGGCCGAATGAATAGTCTTTTGGCGGAGTATCACCATAGGCATGCCTATGTTCCACCTTCCAAACTAAGCTACCTGAGTTCTGTGTGCCGTTTCCTAATAGATGCCATGAACCGTATAATCGTGCCACACCCGACGATGCATCAACGCTATCGCCGCCAACCCCATCCCCAGAGGTCAGCCCCAAAGCAAAGTAATCTGCACCAAATGTAAAACCATCTTCAGCTAATGAATCCCTCCAAGATTTCTTTTGTGCTTTCTGCTCTGCAATTGTATTTTCAACAGAATCTGGGCCTTCAAAGTTAGCGCCGTAAACAACGCCGCTCATTGGGCTAGCCGCCATCACAATAGCCATACTTACTTTAGAGAATCTTGAGTTCATCATGTCACCAGTGCTTTTTAAGTTAGTTTTATTTTATTCATTACTCACATTGAAAATTGTCATTTGATGACAACCATTAATTTTCTTTTTCATAATAGTCTTCAATCATCGAAGCCTTCATTTCATAACCCATGGTGAGGTTACTTTTGCCATCTACGAGGAAGACCTCTTCAGTCACTTTGTTCGAGCTAAAGTCACCTTCAACCCACACTGGGTACTGAACGTTCTGTACCTGAAAGCCTTCAGGGAAAGACACGCGCACAATCTGGTTTGCAGGTGGTGGCGGCATGTGGATACACGCACCCGCCACAGGCACTAACAGAAACTCTGTTGCAGTCATTCCCTCTGAGAACTCCAGTGGAACGATGAAACCGGGAACTCGTACTTTCTTGCCATCAAACTCTGTTGTAATAGCTTCGGCGTTTGCTTTCATGGTTTGCATGTATTCATCACGCAGTGCGATCATTTCGTCTGCGTCCACGCCCTGCTCTTTTAGCGTTTGTTTAAATAATAAAGCCTGTTGTTGAGCTTGCTTCTCCTCTGATGCACTCATTGCTATCACACCTTGTAATAGACGCATTTGTTGATCGGTGAGATCCGGCATTTCTACTTTCATTTCGTGAGACTCTGAGTTCAGGTCTTGCCACTCAAGATTCATCGCTGTTTCAGCAAAAGTAGGAAAAGCAACGGTCGTCAGTGATACCACCGACAGGATAAGAGAAAGCATTTTTTGCATAAGGAACACCTTGAAGAGAGGTGACCTACCCAAATAGGTCACCCATTAAGCTTAATTTTTAACTGAGTTGTCGAACTGAGTTACAGCGTGTTTTTGTAGACTTTGCCATCTTTCATGATGACTTTAATGGTGTCGATTTCAGGGCTGCGCGGCTCTGCATCAAACCATTTTTCGTTTGCCCCAATCACTGACAAGTCTTCAAGTGGGTTGCCTTCAACAATAATGATATCGGCGTATGCGCCCGCTTCAATCACGCCTAACTTACCCTCTGGGTATGGGTCCATCACGCCAGATAACTTAACGATCTCACCGTTTACCGATGTCATCCCTTTCAAAGTGAAGAAGTTGCCTAACTCTTTACCTGCAAGGAAGATCGTGTGGTCGGTTTGTTTGATACAAGAAACCACGTCACCGACACAGTCTGTGTGGAAACCCCATTTCGGTTGGTACTTGTTTACATTCGAGATGTAGTCTTTGAATGCTTTGGTTGCCGACTCCGCTTTACGCTTAGAGGCAGGGTTCGAGTTGATCGCTTCGATCTGCGTCAGGTAAGGTGAAAACGCGGTCATGTTAGTTGTGATGTAAGCGTCTTTATCTTCCATCTTGTCGGCGATATCGCCATCGAACATGAAACCGTGTTCGATTGTTTTAACACCCGCATCCAAGTTACGCATGATCGCTTTTTTACTGTAGGCGTGCGACATCACGTAAGAGCCATACGCATCAGCAATTTCCACGGCAGCTTCAATTTCTTCCGCAGACATCGCATTCAGCTGCCAAGGGTCAAATGTTGAAGCCACACCACCCGAAGACATGATCTTAATTTGAGTATTGCCTTGCTTGAAGTTTTGACGAGCAGCGGCTTTGATTTCTGTAATACCATCGGCATTAAAGCTCACGCTATTTCGAGCCATACTGGTCGATGAACCAAAGAAGTGTTGGTTAGCCGTGGTTAGGTTACTGAAATCGGCATGCGAACCCGTCGGGCCAATAAATGCGCCTGATGTGTAAAGTCGTGGGCCCGGCAACATGCCAGAATCGATTGTTTTACGTAAGCCAGTATTCAAGCCACCAGCATCACGCCACGTGGTGAAACCTGATTGAAACGCGGCGTTCGCGTTCACTGTTGCTCGAGCAGCCAGTTCTTCAATCGTACGGTTGTTTTCGTGGTCACTTAGATTACCGCCATTCAGCAACAAGTGACCATGGCCTTCGATTAAACCCGGCATTAACGTTTTGCCTTCGCCGTCAATCACTACAGCATCACCAGCCTCTATCGGGCTTGCAGAGATTTGTTTGATAAGATTATCTTCGACTAATACATGATGGTCTTCGTACAATTTGTTTTCAGTACCATTGAATACATCGACGTTAGTAAATAGCGTTGATGCAGCATTTGCAGAAAGAGCAAATGAACACGAAAGAGCAACAACAGAGAGTTTTAAGCCTGCATTTTTCATTTATACACCTTGATTCCGTTTATGAGTGGAGTCCACTTCCCATAACGATTCCGTAACTACTAATGAGTGTCATGAGGTTTCAAAGGTGTTTTTGTCAGCCGCGATAATCACAAAAATCTAATCAAAATTCCGGGAAAAAATCGAGGCAAAAACAACTCATCAACATTCAATAACTTAGTAGTGATACTGCCAGTGTTCAAGGTTGATAAATGGCCATTTGGTGACAATAAATAATTATGCGTTCAGGCTCCGGTTTCTGCTTACTGGCTGGAGTTTTTACTTACTGGCTAGAGTTTCGCTGCGGAGCTGTTATTGCCGAAGCTCTTACTGGTAGCTTTGTACTGCTGCTTACCGAGGTTAGCTGTGCTCTTTTCGATACTGTCTTGGCGTCATGTTCATCTGTCGTTTAAAGGCTCGGGTAAAGTGGGAAGAATCGGAATAGCCCATTTTCGCACCTACTTGCGTGATCGATAGATCTGACTGCTTAAGCAATTCTAAAACCTGCTCAAGAACCATCTCTTCAATCAAGGTTTTGTAGACCACCCCTTCACTTTCCAACCGACGCTGGATTGTTCTGATATGAATATTCAGAATCTCAGAAGCTAAGCTAATTGGGAGTTTCCCCATCGTGAGATAAGGTTTAATAACAAGCTTAAAAGCGCTCAAGAATGAGCTAGGTAAAGGCTTAGTGAGATCTGATACTTGAGCAATTTTGGGTAAAACAATCGGTGCAAGCATGATGTCTTCAGGGATCTCAAAGGCAGTGACCGGTCTATGCGTATAAAACTGAGCACTGCCCATTTGTGGTAGAGATTGAAAACATTCGAGATCGCCATTTTGAATTCCGACCTCAGACGGCTTCCAACGACCTTGTGTTAATACTGAAAGTAGCTCGTTGATGAAAATAACAGAGAACAGTTCAGCGAACTTAAACCACGGTGCGTTAGTAAACGGCTTCTCGCGAACCAACCACCACTTGCCTCCGGATTGCTTGGTATAGACATTCGCACCATTGGATACGAGCTTCAATTGCTCACCAAATTGGTCTAGCGCGTTTTTCAATGAATCCTGCTGGCTTAGCTTAGCCACAAACCTTGGCACATAGGTTTGCTTGCAAAAACTCCACATAAACAGCGAAAACTCTTCTCTCGACGCAGATTCCCCCATAATCTTGACCACGTTCTTAACCGTTGTCTCAGGGAGATAATCGTAATGGTCATTACTGGTGAGAATATCATTAGGGATTTGGGCACTGCGTAGTAAGGTGTAGATTTCACCATCAATATGTTTGAACAGTTCCGCGAACAATTCGACTTCTTTCTTATCGACAACTGTCATTATCTGAGGGGTATTTGGCATCCTTTCCCTTATCTATTCGTTCACGAACTCAAATTATCACCTTTTTTAAGATAGCAGAACAAACGCCGCGTTACCTAGACCTACTAACCGGATGTCTCCGTCAAAATAACTAATAAACAAACGGTTAGTAGCCAAACTCGTGTTTACTGACTTGGTAGATTACTGAACGGCTAAGTCCGCTCTGCGTACCCAGAATGCTCGTATATGATCATAAATCAGATTAAACACAAACGCGTAAATGGTAATAAAAATGGTCACGCCGATATCCATTAAAAATGCCTGCCAAATCCCCACATCAAGTAAGTAAGCCATAACTGGGATCGTCGCCACCAGCAAGCCTGCCTCAAATAGCACGACATGAAAAACACGTAACTTGAGCGAACGCTTTGATTTTTCACCCGTGAAGTAGCGATCAAAAATGCGGTTGAAACAGTAGTTCCAAATCATCGCGATAGTCGCAACAACTATCATGGTTCCTGATAAGGCATTCACATCGTGATCAGTAAATATCGCTAAACCTATAATTGACAGTGTGACGGCCAATACTTCAAACAACACCGAGTGGAAAACTCTCTCTAACGTACTCATACATTCCTATAGCAATTTATAACATGGTGGACTTACCGAAATTATGTCACCGAAAACAATAAGAGAAAGTTAACAGCCATCACGTTTAGTGATAGCTTAAGTATAAGTACCCCCTTTGGTATTGAGCGAGAGATAACATGTACAGTTTTGAGCAATTAAAAGTCTTCGTCACTGTGTGTGAAAGTGGCTCTTTCTCTGCCGCCGCTCGCAAACTGAAACGCGCTCAGTCTGGAGTCAGCCAGTCGATCGCCAACCTAGAAATTGCCATCGACCAAGAGCTATTTAACCGAGAGAAAAACATCCCCGTTTTGACCAACACAGGTAAAGCGTTATTACCTGTCGCTAAGTCGATTCTCGACCAACAAAAGTACTTCGACCAAAAAGTAGAATCGCTCACACAAGAAGATGAGCACGAACTGATCATTGCGGTTGATGAAAGCATCATAGATAAGAATTTCATTAAGATAATCAGCTCACTGGCCGATCAGTTCCCAATCACGCACTTCGATATTATTACGGCCTCAACCTTCGATGTGGAAGACCTCGTAAGACGCGGCAAAGCGCAGATTGGCATCATCTATGCGGATGGTGAACTTAAAGTGGATATGGACTTCTTCTTACTGGGCCAAGCCCGCTTTCTTACAGTTAGCTCCGCCACTCACGAACTCAGCCAAATGTCGGTAGTACAAGACTCAGATCTAAAGCGTTATCGCCAATGTGTGCATCGCAGTTCAAAGCAGCGCGAACTGTGGTTCACCTACGGTATTAGCTCGATGCTTTGGTATGCCAACAACCACAAAACGATCATCGATCTCGTTGAACAGAACGTAGGGTGGGCAAATGTGCCTGAAATGATGGTGCTGGAAGGGATTCAGAAAGGCGATCTCGTAGCACTGCCAGTGGCACACGAGCATGGTGGTTGGATTACTCCAGTGGGTTGCTTAGTGTCTCGCAGCCATATCAATGGCCCAGTGTTAACAAGTTTACTTGAAAAACTAAAAGGCCACTCATTAGAGAACAATCAATGGCAAGCCAACTAATCTCCCCCAATTCTTGAGTTCAGCCTATTTTAGCAACTGAATCCTAAGTCAATGACGGTGGTGTTTTCTCCAGCACTACCTCATTTCCGCTTGTCGTGCCGATAAATATCTTTGTCGTGTGGATAAAACACCTTAGTTGATGTCCAAAAGTGACCTAACTACACTGCGATCCCAACCGGGTGTGTCTTTTCAAACGAATTTAGACAGACCCAAATCGCTCTTTAACACCACTGACCCAACTTCAAATCTCCCAGATAAACGCTCTGTCTTGCAGTCGCTTATGCCGGTTTCAAATAGATCACTTTTGAATATTGATTCGTACCCAGTTTATGAGCGCTCTTCGAGTGCTTTTTTATATCTAAATGAACCTTTTGGAAAATTTGTCGTGAACGTTTTAAGAAATATTTGCCCTGAGAAAATGGGTAAAGAGCGTAACAAACGAGAGTATGATTTACGCGTACTTAATTGTGTCAGTGAAAGCGAGTATGAATCGCGTATGGCAGTTTGGAATAGCTTAACTTTGGTTGCTACTCCGTCTGTTTCAGAAACAAAAGGCTTCATCGATGAGGCTTTCAACAAACTTCAGCATGACTTGAAAGAAGCGAGCCGTGAGTTATCGATTAACTACACAGACTTCATTGCAATGGCGCATGAAGAGCTCAACTATATTAAGGTGTTTGTTGCTGATAAGACCGCACAATACGGTTGGTATGCCGCGATCGTTATTATGATCATCGGTACTGTTGCTTTATGCGCTCAGTAAACCAAACTGTGTATTAAATAAATTGCCTTAAAAGCTCAAGCGATAGGCCAATTTAGCCTTTCTATGAGGCTGTTGTTTAACTAGAAAACAAATGGTTAACCTCATTTGTTTTCTAGTTCTACTCCCCTTCAATCTCCCATCAGAGATAGCAGATCCTGCGTCGCTTGTTTTGGGCTTTCAGCGTGACATATCGCTGAGACCAAGGCTAATCCATGAATACCTGTGTTAACCAACTGCGGAATGTTCGACTCGTTGATTCCACCGATACCCACAATCGGCAATTTCGTTGTTTTCAAAGCCATTTGAATACCTTCGTAACCCCAGTGTTTCTTGAGGTTTGTCTTGGTCGGTGTCGCAAACAGCGCACTAAGGCCAATGTAATCAATCGGCAAACTATCTGCTTGTTGTAGCTGCTGTTCAGTTTCAATTGATAACCCAAGAATCTTGTCTGAACCAATCAGCTTACGTGCTAACTCTGCAGGCATATCCGATTGCCCCAGATGCAAACCATCGGCATCAACGGCTAATGCCACATCGACTCGATCATTAATGATCAGCGGCACACCCGTTCCAGCTAAAACCGATTTAACGGCCTCTGCACGCTCAATGAACGCTCTTACGTCCCCATGTTTTTCTCTTACTTGAACCATAGTGACGCCACCAGCAACCGCTTGTTCAACCACGAATTTAAGCGTTTCTAGATCTTGTTGGTCGTCAGTCACCAGATAAAGTTTATAAGGGTTCATCGCGTACCTTTGAAGTCGATTTCTAAAATTGGTTTTCTGCCATTTTACCGACAAATCACATCCTATGCATGGAAGTTAGCACTTAATTCCTTAAGTTAGGCGGTTGAATTCAAATACGCAACTCGTTGAAAGCATGTCGAAAAACCCGATTTTTCTAACAAAAGCGTTACTTATTACACAAACTATTCGCTTTAGCATGCCCAGAATGCTGTTTTATGAAATACTCCCCTATGAAGGAATCAGGTAAATATAGGGATAGTTATGCGTCACCTTTCTATAGCGCTCAAGATCAAGCTGGGTTATGCCATCTGCTTGCTCTTTTTCGTCATTTCAGGCCTTGTGAGTTACAAAGGTATTCAAACCTTGTCGAACGGCTTTAGCCAGTACAGTGAACTCAGCCACAAGGCGACATTGTCAGGCAACATTCAAGTGCACTTTCTTCAGATGCGTTTAGCTTCTGAACGTTACTTAGAGTCATTGGATGATCAATACGAAGCGAATTATCAATCGAGCAAACTTGCGATTGATGAACTGCTGAACAACTTAATCCAAACCACCACCAATACTGATAGCTTGTCGAGCCTGCAATTAGTGCAAGACAGCGTTGCAGCTTTTGATGCGGCTTATGGATCAATGAAACAGAGCCAACTGCTCATTGACCAGTTAGTGAACGTGGAGATGGTCACACGAGAAACTAACGCACTAAAAGCCGCGCAGAGCTTGTTGTATGAGTCTTACAACAACAACGATCCAAACGCGAGCTTATATGCGGGCATGTTGATGGAGAACTTCCTCGCCGCCAAGATCACTGTACTGAGTTACTCGAACAACAACGACCTCAAAACCTACGAAGCCGGTAAAGACATCTTTGAATATGCTCTGCCAGGTATCGAGGGCGATATTGAGTCTCTTAAATCATCTCCTTATCAAAGTGAATTGATTGAAGATTTCTCTAACCAACGGGAAGCGTACGCGAAGGGCTTTGAGCAAGTTCATCAACAGATGATTGAGAACACGCAAAGAACCGCTACCCTCGCCTCTATTGGTGACAGCTTAGCGATTTCGGTAGCTGATGCTCAGAGCATTCTAGAACAACAGAAACAAGCATTAACACCAGAACTGCAAGCCAGCGAAAAGCGCTCGATTCAAATCATCATATTGCTGACGGGTGTGGCTTTAGTTATTGGCATGACGAGCGCCGTGTTGGTGACTCGCTCTATTACTAAAGGCATCGCACAAGTTAAACAGATCACCAACGAGCTTTCTCAGGGCAACCTGAATGTGGAAGTGAACATTGAGAGCAAAAATGAGATTGGCGAACTGCTGACTAATATGGAGATCACCATTGAATCTCTGCGCGATATTGTTGGCCAAGTGAACCGTTCTAGCGTGCGTATTGGTGAGATGTCGGAGTCACTCAATCAAGTGACCAATAACAGCTCGACCAACGCAACACAATTGAATAGCGAGATGATAAATATCTCTTCTGCCGTTGATCAATTGGCTTCCAGCACATCAGAAATTGCTGCAAGTGCTAACCACGCGTCTCAAGTTGCTAACCAAGCAACCGAGAATGTGGCGATGGGACTCAAAGAAGTAGACAAAACACTGCATGAAATTGGCAGCGCCGATGAAAGCATGCAGGTCAGCAGCCAGAAAGTGACTGACCTACACAAAGAGTCGATGAACATTGGTGCCATTCTTGAAGTAATCAAAGGCGTTTCTGAGCAGACCAACCTGTTGGCATTGAATGCGGCTATTGAAGCTGCGCGCGCAGGTGAACAAGGTCGCGGATTTGCAGTAGTAGCCGATGAAGTAAGAACGCTCGCTAAACGTACCCAAGACTCTGCTAGCCAGATTGATGAGCTCATCACCTCACTACAACGTGGCGCTAAAGATGCGTTAGAGTCTATCAAAGAGAGCCACAGCACGGTTTCAGACGCTTCAACGCAGGCGCAGCAAGCTTCTCAGAATTTACATGTGATTAATCAACACATCCAAGACCTGAACCAAGCCAACAGCCAAATCGCAGTGTCAGTTGATGAGCAGGATCGTCTCACTAAATCACTCGGTGAGAACGCGCAAGGTGCAAACACCATCGCGCAAAGTAACCAAGAGTCAGTCAGCAGCATTTCTGGTGCCGCGAGTGACTTAACCGAGGTTGCTCATCATCTAGAGAGCCAAGTAAATCGATTTAGAACCTAGCCAGCTAGTCCATACACAGCTGGCACAGTTCCAAAGCAATAATAAAAAGCCCCCAGCACATAAGTGTCGGGGGCTTTTCTTTATCTAAAGAGATTTAAGTTAGGCTTGTGGCTTAGAGTTCGGTTAACCCTACTGAATCTTCAATCGTTGAATCAGAGTCTCTTCATCTAACTGGTACAACTCATCAAGCAAGTTCATTTGCAGGCTACCCGGGCCGCGTGAGTTTTCAGCTGCGATTTCACCAACCACACCTAATACCGCTGCTGCCGCCAAACCACTGTCATCACCAATAGCAGCAAATGCGCCCGTCAATGCTGTTAAAGTACAGCCCATGCCTGTCACATACGGCATCATTGGATGACCATTGTTTAACGTCACAACACTGTCTTTCGTGACAACGTAATCCGTCTCACCAGAAATCACCACATTTGCGCCATATTCAGCCACTAAGCATTGCGCTGCGCCTAATGCAGCATCACTGCTATCTAGTGCATCAACGCCTTTGCTCTGCGCTTGTTCGCCCGCTAACGCGATAATCTCAGACGCGTTACCACGAATGATCAACTTATCGGCTAAGCGTGCAATTTCACGAGAAGTCTCGGTACGCAACGTACTTGCCCCACAACCCACAGGGTCAAGAACCACAACCTTGTTGTTCGCGTTCGCTTGCTCAACAGCAAAACACATTCTTGGCGTCCAAACACTGTCGAGCGTGCCGATGTTAATCACCAAAGCACCAGAGAAAGACATCATCTCTGCCAGTTCTTGTTGCGAGTGCGCCATAATAGGCGAAGCGCCAATCGCCAATAACGCGTTGGCCGTGTTGTTCATCACTACATAGTTAGTGATGTTCACAACCAGTGGTTTTTGCTCTCGTACTGCGCGTAGCGATTGAATAATTTGTTCAGTAAGCATGGGTAAATCCTTATTCGTGAAAGTCGCTTTTAAGCCGCTGTTGAATCATCAAGAGCGTTCAGCCCTTGCTGCCAAAAAGCCACTTCCATACGCGTTGCGGTTTTGAAGATATGAACGATGTTCTGACCGCGTTCGCTGTTGATATCAATTTCAGCAAGCAATTGATTGAAGTATTCCGCGCCCGTTGCTACGCCAGACTGGAACTCTTCACTGCCATACAGTTGCAGCCAGCTTGCGTATGGGTTGCCTTCCAAAACAGTATCACTGCTTTCTAACAGCGCTTTACCAATCACGGCATAACCGATTGAACACGGAGCCAGTGCCGCATATAAGTCGACAAGATCACCCGTCATACCCGCATCTAGAACGTAGCGCGTGTAGGCAACAGTGCCGAAATCTTCAGGCTCGTTTTCTAAATCCGATTCGGTTAAACCCCACTGACCACAGTAAGTCACATGGTGAGAGATTTCAGAATCTAGCAACGCATGAACACTTGGCAGTGCACGACGCATATCAGCCAAGGTTTTAGCCTTGTAAATTGCCAATGCATAAGCGCGGGCATACTGCTTTAAAAACAGAAAATCTTGCTTCAAGTAATGCAGAAAACACGGCTGAGCGAGTGTGCCGTTTGCCAGCGTTTTAACAAAATCATGCTCGGTGTAGTCTTGCCAATCTTGTTGACAGGCTTGGATTAAGTCTTGGTATTTCATGAGATTCCTTAGTCAAAAGTCGGTACGTAGTCAGCGGCTTTCGGTAGTGATTTGATAATGCCTTTGTCAAACATGAACTGTGCGTAATCGTCGTAACGCTTCATATCTACAGCAGAAGGACGAAGTGCAAAACGAGTCAGCGTGTCGTTCCATGCGCGTTGGTTAAGCTCGCTATTCAACGTATCTGGTGAATACGCCACAAACTCACTCCATGACTCTTGGGGGTGGTTCACAATGTAAGTCGTTGCTTGTTCCAATGCTTTGTTGAACGCTTTGATCGCTTCATCATCGTGTTTCTTTGCGTTCGCAACAAAGATAAGCTCGTCGTAAGCGGGTACGCCGTGCTCTTCTGGGAAGAATGCTTTCGCTTTAAAACCTTCAAGTGCTAACTGGTTGGTTTCGAAGTTCCGTAAGCCACCCCAGATTGCGTCTACCTTGCCCGATGCCAATGAAGATGAAAGTGCCCAACCGACATTGATGGTTTGCACATCTGTAAATGCAACATTTTCTTGCGCTAACATAGTGCCGATAGTCGCTTCTTCGTTACCCGCAATCGCAATACCGATCTTCTTGCCTTTCAGATCCGCTAGCGAATCGTTCTTGCCGTTATCCAGTACCATTAGTGTGTTCAGTGGCGTCGCGATAAGGGTTGATGCACGAACTAAAGGAAGACCCGCTGCCACATCCATGGTTAAACTTGGTTGGTAAGTTACCGCTAAATCGACCTTACCTGCCGCGACCAATTTTGCTGGCGTGCTTGGGTCTGCTGGTTCTTGGATTTCAACCTCTAAGCCTTGGTCAGCAAAGTAACCACGCTCTTGAGCAATCACAATCGGGCCGTGGTTCGGGTTTACAAACCAATCCAACATCAATGTCAGTTTCTTTTGTTCAGAGTCCGCTAGAGCATGACCTGAAACTAACGAAGCAAGCAGTGCCACTGCACCTACCAATTTGGTATTTTTCATAGTTAACCTTTCCTTTTGAATATTATTATTGTGTTTATAGAGCTCATTTTTAACGAGCTATTGTTGAGATAAATAGCGTTGAGCGAAGCCTTATTAAACAAAGTGTTATTGAGCAAGCCATTACTGGTTCTCCCAAGGGATAGCTTTTTTGAGTAACTTGTCTATGATGAAGTAGAGCGAGATAGACAGCACCGCCAAGATGAACAAGGCAGCAAACATCTCATCAATGATCATGCGCGCGTTGGCCTGCAGCATTAAGTAACCCAGCCCCTCACTCGAACCAACCCACTCGCCGACAACCGCTCCAATTGGCGCAATCACCACAGCCACACGAATGCCAGACGCTAATGTTGGCAGCGCAGCAGGCAGTTGGATATAACGCAGCAATTGCCATTTCGATGCGCCCATCGTTTTGGCAAGATCGAGATAGCCTGTCGGAGTATTACGTAAGCCGTCGTAACAACAAGTGGTTACTGGGAAGAAGATAATGATCGCCGCCATCACCACTTTTGAGGCGATGCCGTAACCAAGCCACAGCATCAATACTGGCGCGATCGCAAATACAGGGATAGCTTGGCTGGCAATTAAGATAGGCAATAACCAACGTTTTAACGGATCAAACATCAACATCTGCAGAGCGAAAAATAGCCCCATAGACAATCCGAGTAACAAGCCAAGTAGGATCTCTTGCGCAGTCACCCATGTGTGTTTGAGTAACACATCGTAACGTTCAATCAGCTTTAAAAAGACTTCTGCTGGCGTGGGCAGAATGAAGCTCGGCATCTCGAAGATAACCACAACTAACTGCCATAAACCGAGAATCACAGCACTGCTGATAAGCAAACGAACAACAGGATTCATCTGACGAGGGCGTGTAGTGGCAGCCTGTCCGTTAGTTGAATGAGCTACAGCTCCACTTCGCGTTAGATCATTCATAATCACGCTCCAACTGATCTAAGATCGCTTGTTGCAACTCGGCACACTCACCATCGAGCACTCGTGGTGTTGATGTGAGAGGCACAGATAAAGACTGAGCATTCGCAGGTGTGCCTTGCAACACATACAAATTGTCCGCCAAACGCACCGCTTCTTGTGGGTCATGGGTGATCAACACAACGGTTTTATCTCTCAACAGCTCACACGCTAAGCTCTGTAGTTTGTGTCTCGTTACCGCATCCAGCGCAGAGAACGGCTCATCCATCAGCACCACTGGCTTGTCTTGCATTAAAGTTCGAGCCAAAGCGACACGTTGACGCATACCACCAGACAACTGATCCGGCGTAGTATCCGCGTAATCGGCCAAACCAACTGAAGCGAGTAACTCGAACGCTCGGTTCCTTTGCTCTGCGTTTTGATGCTTGTTCGTGGTGTTCTGGAAGCGATGGCTCAGGCATACATTGTCGATAACCGATAGCCATGGCAGTAACAAATCTTGCTGTGCCATGTATGCGATACGATCAGTTAGAGGCAGTTCATCAGACGTTGCCAATGTACCCTGCCACTCCACCTTGTCTTCCAACAAACCTGCCAAATAACACAATACCGTCGTTTTCCCACAACCACTGCGTCCAAGTAGCACTGTCCACTTACCTGCGCTTAAGTTAAGTGACAGCCCCGACAGGGTCGCGTGCTCGCTATCTCGGTAACGCAACGTCGCATTGCTAAGTTGAACGCCAACCGTATTAACGGACATTACCGTGCCCAGCGAAAAAGTGATTTACTGGGCCATGACCTTGACCGACTTTCAACTCGTCAGCATGGGCAATCGCGCGTGAAATGTATTGTTTACCCAGGTCTACAGCCTCTGGGAGCGTGTTGCCTTGAGCCAAGAAAGAAGCAATAGCAGAAGAGAGCGTGCAGCCCGTGCCATGAGTGTTTTTGGTAGGAAAACGCTTCGCGCTAATCACAGCAGATGCAGTTGGTAGAATCAGTAAGTCATTGCTGTTTTCATCTTTCTCTAGATGACCACCTTTTAGCAGAACGGCTTTAGCACCTAAAGCGCGCAGATCTTCAATCATGTCCTGCATTTCGGCTTCGCTTTCAGGTACCGGCTTGCCTGTTAACGCCGCGCCTTCAGGTAAGTTAGGGGTAATAATGTCGGCGAGCGGAATCAGCTCTTGTTTTAGCGTAGTGATAGCAGAGTTTTCTAGAAGAAGGTCGCCGCTTGTCGCGACCATTACAGGGTCAATTACCAAGTGTTTTGGTTGGTATTGTTTGATTTTGTCTGCAACGACTTTGATGATTTGCGAATCCGCCAACATACCAACTTTTACCGCCACGATATTCAGATCGGTGAACACCGCATCTAACTGGCTAGCAACATGCTCAAGTGGGATTGGAAAAATGGCTGATACGCCTTGGGTATTCTGAGAGGTAATCGCAGTAATCACCGAACAAGCGAAGCTACCCGTTGCAGACATGGCTTTAATATCCGCTTGAATACCTGCGCCGCCGCCACTGTCAGAACCAGCGATCGTCAATACAATCGGAGTGTTTGTTCGAATCGAACCATCAGCAGAGTGCTGCGAAACTGAGGCTTTTAGCGTTAAATCTTTTGAATTAGAACTGTGTGTCATTGTCGCTCCTACTATCTTACAAGACGTAGGAGAACGAACACCGATCGAAGGAGAAGTCGCAATAAACACATGAAAGTTTTCATGGGTGCAGACGCAGATCGAGTGCTTATAGTTCCCTACGCCAGTGTTAACTGAATCAGGTTCAACGGGTCTCGATTAACGATCTCAGCAAACACCAAATAAGGTATATGCCCCCCGACTATTGATAGCGATAGTAACAGCACTCTCACAACTGAGATACTGATTTTATTCAATTATAAGAATTACACATGAAAAAATTTCAATTAGGCAAAACAAAACAAATACTTATAACGTTCCTTTAGATGGCTTCGACTGTATAAACAAGCACAACACAATCAGAGACATACCTAACCAGCCTGTAAAAGGAATCAGCTCACCGACAACACAGACGGCAAGCACCGCTGCAACTACTGGTTCAAACAGAGTCAGCAAATTGGCGCTACTCGCGGTCACGTGGCGTAAACCAAAACTGAACGCGATATAGCCCAAGCATTGTGGGATTAACGTCAGATAACTGATGACTAATACGTTAATCTGCGAGGAAAACAGGTTCTCCCCCGTAAACCAGAGCGTTGGCAGCAACAGCATCGCACCCAGGCCAAAAATACTGCCCATCGCCGCTTGTGACTTAATCCCTTTGTCGATCAGTGCTTTGGTCGCCCAAGAATAAATGGCGTAACACAACCCAGCGAGCAAACCTAAAGCAATACCGAACAGCTTGAGATCATCACCGGATTCATTCGTCGATGAAGATTCTGAAAACACCAACAACCCAATACCCACCACACCAATCGCAAAGCTAGTGAGCCAACGTTTGTTGATATTATTCTTTTTGCTAATAAGACACTCTAACAGAGCAGAAAAGAAAGGTGCGGTAGCAATCGAAACCACTGTACCAATCGCCACGCCAGATAATTTCATTGAAGAATAGAAAGCTAAAGGATAGATCGCTAAAGCCAAAGCGCTCACCGTCAACAGCTTCTTGTTCTGCAAAAGCTTGTCGAAAGCGAATAGGATTTTTCGATACGCCAATCCCGCTTGCATTAGGCCACCGACGCCCATAGAGAAAGCACCAATCGCTAATGGGCTTAGATCAGGCGCAAAACTTGCGGCGGTGCCTGTCGTGCCCCATAAAATAGAAGCAAACAAGATGGCTAAAGTGCCCGTTTGGAATTCGTTAACGCGATTGATGGCAAGATTCATTTCTATTACCCAATTTTCAGTTCTGAAATAGATAATAGTGAACATATACTAAGTTGAGCTTGCCAAAAGGACGCTATTCTTGTTTTGGAAGACTCTCTTTCATCGAGCCCAAAAACGCCCTTGGAGACATGCCAAAGTGCTGAGAGAAGCGTCGACTGAATGCAGACAAGTCACTATAACCCACATTTTCTGCGACCAATTGAACGGGTAAATCGGTATGGCTAAGCAAGGCTTGAGCTTTCTCCATACGATAGCGAGTGATATACTTAAGCGCACTGATTCCAATGCACTCTTTAAAGCGCTTCTTAAATTGAGTGGGGCTCAAGCAAGCCGTTTCTGCAAGCTGAGAAATAGAGAGAGGCTGGGCGTAATTATCCGCAATGAGCCTTTGGACCGCTCGAATACGAGGGTCGATGCTCTTGCTGACTTTTTGTTGCTCTAATAACAGTGAAAACACATCCAAGATGGATGATTCAATGCCACTGTCCACTTGGTATTCCAACTGCTTTTCAACAAACAGCAAGAAGCTCATTAAGGGTGGCGTGATAGTAAACACCGAGAGCTCAGGCTCTAACAAGTGCTGCGGTAACTCTGCCATATCTGCGACAATAAACCGCGCTGCTTCATCCGCCTTAAACGCATGCGCTGTGGTTACCGGAATCACCACGCATTCGCCCACGGCCACCTTGCCGACATATCCCACCATTTCAATACTAATACTCCCTTGAATAGGCAGCACGAGTTGATGGTAGCCATCATGGGCATGAGTATTAAATTGCTTGGTGTAAGATCGAATGCTTAGGCTAGATTTCATGAGCAACGCCGGAATTCAGTTTATTGAAACATGAGTGTTAAAAAGAAATTACATGATTTAAGCGAGGGAGTCACATCGGACTAGTATTTTTGTCGTATCTCTTTCTAGCCTTTCTAAGTCGGATCAAAAAAGCCGTTTAAGTATTGATACTCAAACGGCTTTTTACTAGAGTCTAATTAGCGCTGCCAAGAACAGTTAGCCAAACCAGCTATCGCTCATGAGCTCAATCGCTATATCACACTCGGTTATTTTTGAAGTTGCTCTTTAGCGGCTTCAACCTTAGAAAAATCTAGGCCAAGCTCTTCAACTGCTTCTTTGATTAGCGCAGGGTTTTGCATTACCTGGCCCATCAGCATTTGAAGTTTATCTTGTGGTAAGCCAAGTTGGCTGATCGTCGCCATTGCTGCAAGAGGGTTCTCGGTCAACGTCTTGAATAGCTCGCTGATCTGCTCGTCGCTAATATTGTTCTCTTTCAACATTGCTAAAATCGGGTTCATTTTTTTGCCTTTGAAACACTAAATTAAGTAGGAGCACAGCATACCATCTAGCTGTGCTCGATTGTACTAGCAACTTATACTTTGCCTACTGTGAAGTAACCCTAAGCCTAGCGAGACTCTAATGGGTAAGAGCGGTAGCTCCACATACCATAGGTTCTAAGCGCATCTCGGTAGATACCTAGTAGCTCACCATCACTCGCCTTCTTAAGATCTGCGAGTGGCTTGTCTGGGTAAGAAACCGTATCAAAAGTAATGCCCTGAGGGCCGGTTTGCCAGCTAGCGATTTCAAACAGAGTTTGACCACGACGAACATGGCTTGCCGAGCTAATAATGGTCGCGTGCTTAATATCATGGCGAGCAAGTGCGTAGCTACTGAATAAGGCATTGCCTACCGTGCTGGTCGCGTAATTCTCTTCGATGATGCGATCTTTGCTTACCCCTTTCTCGATAAGCCAATCCGCCATTAACTTACCTTCAGTCTTGTGGTTCTTGGGCACGCCACCCGTTAACACGATCATCGCATCTGAGTTCGCCTTAGCCATCGCCAATGTTGTCTCAAGACGCTCAATCAAAATTTGATGCATAGAGCCGTCTGGATTAAGCGCATAGCCCAAAGTGACAATCGCGCCATGATGATCAAGCAAGCCTTTATCCGCAGACTCTTTCAACGGTGTTTCTAACACGCGGTCGACCGTAGCAAAAATGCGTTTGATGTCTTCTGCTTTACCTTTGTTCAGGCTTTCCAGTTTCTCCATGTGCTTATTGGATTCACTTTCATTGCCTTCAAATCGCTGCCAAACCGCAAGGTAAGCATGAAGGTCAACATCGTCTGGTGCAACCGTCAGCGCTTGCTCAAACAGCTCAATAGCGCGCTCTGCATTCTTGTTGTAGATCTGAGCGTTCGCTGCCGAGATAAGCAAATCAGTACGGTAAGGTTCTAGTTGGTAAGCTTCTAACAATCGGTTAGTCACAATTTCCATGTTGCTTGGCATTTTAGCCGTAAAGCCCGCGTGAGAAATTCTTGCCGGAGACTTAAACGCCTGCAACGCATCAAGAAGTAATTGGTCGACAACTTGTCGCTTAGTCACCAACTGCGCGTAATCCGCAGAAGCCTGTACTGCGCCGTCGTTAGCAGCAAAAGAATAAGGTGTTGCGCCAAAAGCCAGCATGCCACCAAGAGCGAGGGCGATAATGTTCTTTTTCATGAAAAGATCCTGTGTCGTTAAGTGTTCACATCAGATTTGCTCACCAATGTAAGTCCCTAAGATTAAAAAACCGTGAAGCACACCTTAATCTCTAACGTTTATATTCATTTGTTGCATAAGGTGTGGCAGCAGATCACGATTTTGAACTTACCAATAAGCCTGTGCATCCAGATAATTCTGGTTTGAACCAGTGCTCAACGTTTTTGTTGGAATATCTGACTGCGGATTTCATACGCCCTATCCCGCCAAAAACCACCCATCACAAATCCGAACTCCGCATAAAGCAACGAATCAAAAAAATCACTTTAAGCTCATTTTTTCAACAACTTAAAATCCAACACACTGAATCGCGCGATTTTACCCCTCGCTCAAATAACGAGGTCTTCAACACATAGAGTTGGAATGCGAGTCAGAAGATCTTCAAATAATTCAAAATCAACCATTGAACGATCGTTCAAGTGGTGCTTTAATAAATGACCAATACAAGGAGTTACCCCATGCTTAAGTTCTATTTTCACCAAACACCAAACCCAATGAAGATCGCTCTGTTTTTGGAAGAGACAGGCCTAGATTTTGAACTTGTTCCTGTCGATACCTTAAAGGGTGAGCAGCATTCACCGGAATATCGTTTGATCAATCCAAATGGCAAAACGCCTGCGATTGAAGACGAAGGACAACGTGTATTCGACTCTAACGCTATCCTGCTCTACCTATCTGAGAAAACAGGCAAGCTAGCCGGTCAGCCAGAAGACAGAGCTGAACTGTTATCTTGGATGATGTTTATCGCAAGCGGACTTGGCCCATACTCTGGCCAATCGGTACACTTCCGCCATGCTGCACCAGCAGGCTTAGACTACGCTGTGAACCGATACCTACGTGAAGCACAACGTCACTACGAAGTGTTAGAGAAGCATATGGAAGGTCGTGAATTTATCGTAGGAAATGAGTACACCATTGTCGATGTCGCTGCATGGGGTTGGATTGACAAAGCACCAGTCGTGCTTGGTGAAGAAGGCCTAGAACCTTACCCGAACTTGAAGCGTTGGTTTAACGCAATCAACACTCGCCCTGGTGCACTGCGTGCTCGCGAAATCGGCAAAGGCATTGAGTTTAAAACCGAACGTGATGAAGAAGCGAAACGAGCACTGTTTCCTTCGAATTATGCGAAGTAGAAAAATTGAAAGTTAACGCTCTACTGAGTAATAGCTAGAATTAAACATAACAAGTTGATACTTTTTGCGGATTGATGCGAAAGTTCAATATTCGTAATTATCCACTCCATAATAAGTGGCTCTTAGATCAACTAGACACTAGCCTCTACGAGAACTGGAGCCACAATTGTACTCTCTATCCTTTGTTCAACTTCGCTGTAAATATCAACATCTACATTTGGAACATTAAGTGAAACTAATAACGAGTATCTAGCTTTTGAGTCTGTTCTCTGTTGAGAGTTCCTCGTTTTCCACCAACCACTGGCTGGATAGATTGCAATTTTCCCTCGAGCAGCCAAATCCGCGGCACTACCACGCCAGATATCTTTGTGTATTGAGCCTCTGTGTCGCTGACTGACGCCTAGCATCCAATTCGAATCATTGTGAGAATCAGGCCTCTCACCGTCAGCCGCTGCGTTTATGCGTCTCATAAATTCAGAATCTGACTCATCTTGATGCTTAACATCGAACCTTAGTTGATGGCTAGCATAACTATACTTGCTTAATACATTCTTACTTGTTGGGTTAGGCTCTATAAAATAGGACAAAGTAATTGTTAGCTCAACGTCTGCCTCTCCAATTTTTTGAAGTTCTTCAATAGGCCAAGGCAAATCATGCAAATGCATGTCCTTAGTTTTTGGTTGCGCTCCTGTCGGCTTAACATAAGGTTGTAATTCATCCTCTACGACTAAAGATAATGAGTTACTTGCACTGTTTAATGCTCTAGTCAGATTAGGAACACCAAAACCTACCTTTCGAATTAACTTAGCCATGTTTGCTTTAGTAATCGAACGGTCTGTTCTCGTGGCCCCAATGAGAGAATACATTTTATCAGTCCAATCTGCAGAATGAACCATCAAAGCTCTGACTGTTTCAGGCCATAAGTTCTTATATTGAGATTGTATCTGAGCGGAAAATCTTGCTGCCAGCGCTGTCGCTGAACTAGTAGCATTTGTACACTGGAAGTGCCTTTGCGTGAAGTCTTTGTATGTTGTCAGCAATTGAAGATCTTGAAGGCCAGCACAACCTAACTCATCGCGACCAACATTACCGCCTTCAAATACGATCTCAGGTTTGATAGGTGAATTTCGTCGGTCCCACTCTAATGACGTCGTGCTATATGGAGATATGCCCCCCTTATCAGCTAATGGCGAGTACCCACTCGACTCTGTCAGTGTGTTCTTTTCAGTATATGCGCCAACAGTAATGGCATTCCACGCTTGAGCTGGGTCATGAATTTCCTGTCTATAGTTATAATCCGGATAATCCATAACAGATTCAATAGCGGCATTACCTGCACAGATCGTGAATAATCGAGGGGTAAGTCCTTCGCCAAGGTAGTCTACAGAAAGTGAATCTAGAGCACTTGACCAAGAAGAGGGACGTCCACGATTAGTTCCTTTCCCTGAAGACAAAGACATAGAAAATGTTCTGGATCTCTCGAAGTTGTTTAACTCAACAGTGGAGATAGCATTTGAAGTCACTAACCCAAGTGATTTCCCTGCATTATCACCATTTCGATTAAGCGTTTTAACAGATTCAAGTCTATGCTGCACCACATGGTTATCAGTCGATTCAAGAACTTTAGTAAGATCTCCCCACATAGCTAAACCAGCCATACTAGTACCATGACCGTTTTGATCTGTTGGATCGTTATCTTCCATGATAGTGAGTTGGTCACTTACAGTAGAAAAAGGGGCTAATAGCGGGTGTTGTACGTTTACACCTGTATCAATGATACAAATGTATGGTGAATCAGAATCACCAGGTTCACTAGGCTGTTCTAAACGTGATAGGGCATCTTCTGTCCATTCTACCTGCTCTGTACTGTTCATCGAATCAAAAAACTCAGCCGTTACCTGAGGAAAACGGATTTCAGATACGCGAGTCAATAAAGCTAGATTTTCTTCAAGCTGACTCTGACTAGCTTTTAGTTGAATGATTGTGTGTTCAGGGAACCTTAAGGTATCTTCCGATACTTCCAAATTTGCTTTTGCGGCTAACTTACGAAAATCTGAGATGATAGAACGATATACTTGTTCTGTATCACGAGCTTTTTTAGGAGTTGAAATCCAAAACTCCCACCAAACTTGCTGCTCTTTATCTTCTGGTAGTAGCTCTAAATCGTCTGACCACATTGAAGAAAAAGTTATTGGGCTAATAGACATTATTGAGTCAATCAACTTCTGATGATCATTCGGAGCACCATTGCGATTTGTTTTTCGGTTTACATATGCCTCTAACTTTTTTTCGTAGAAATCTAGCTTGCCATCTGGGACGTAAGCTGTAGCAACTAATGTTTTTTGCCCTTCATCTTGAATAGTTTTGACGTTGTGAAGCTCAATACCTTGTGGAGCGTTTGCTAGACTAGTCACGGCCATGTCTACATCGGGATGGCTGACGAATTCAACTTGTATACCAATACCTGTATCTAAACTGATATCAGATGTGGTTTCTTTTAGACTATCGAGACGACTTGCTACGCTTGCTAAGTCACCGCGAAGTTTCTGAGACTGTCTAGCTCTATCGAGTTGAGGAACGGTTGATGCACCACCGCCACCAGTCCTAGGTGAAGTAAAGTTATGAGCAATTGCTGACGAAGGTAAGAAAAAATGAGGCTTATTATAAGTGTTTGTTGCCATTTAGCGTTAAAATCCCTGTTTGCCTAATAGGTGCCGGTTTATGTTTTGTCTATCTTGGATTGCTCTTGTGAGCATAGATATTGTAATCGAGTCTAAATCATGAATTAGCATTTCTTTTATTGCGTCGTTCGACGCTAGAGTAATCTCAGCATTACTCAAGCCTTGAGAAATTTCTGGTAGCTTTTTCCAAGAGAAGTTTTTCGCTACGTAGTTAAGAAGACGCGATTTGAACAACTGGATTATTTCATCATCCGTAGGTAGTTCGTATCGAATTACGTCATCGAAGCGCCTAAACAGCGCATAGTCTAAAGATTCAATGTGGTTTGTTGCACAGATAATAACGCTATTAGAATCGTCTTGCTCAATCATTTGAAGAAAGCTGTTGAGTATACGACGAGCTTCCCCCACGTCATTATTAGAGCTTCTAGTAGTGCCTAATGCATCAAATTCGTCGAAGAAATATACTCCACGTACTTCTCTTATAGTATCAAAAATCTGTCGTAACTTAGCTGATGATTCACCTAGATATTTTGTTATCACAGCATCCAAACGTACTTCAAAAAGAGGGAAATCTAACTCTCCAGCTAATATTGAGGCTGTATAAGTTTTTCCAGTCCCTGGCATACCTGCAAGCAACATTTTCCTTCTTGGAGACAAGCCATGATTCTTCAAAACTGTTAGGTGCTTTTGTTCTTTAACTAATCGCATCAGTCTATCTTTGATTTCAGATGTAACAATAAGATCAGAGAATCGAAGTTGGGGATAACTAGTTGTAAGTAAACCAGTTGAATCTTTTACACCACTCGCTATTGATACAGGTAGGTTTTTAGATGTATTTTTCTTAGCTTTTTCAATAAGAACTTTTAATTCTTGAGCAAGTTTACCATGGCCATTTCTTGCTTCATGAGCCGCAACCTGAAGCGCGACAGATAGAAATCTATCGTCGTCTTGATCTATGTGCGATTGCATTAAAGCTTTGATTTGAGTGGAGCTTGCCATGGGAATATGTTCTTTTTTAGAGTGTTGATAACTTAATTATAATAACTTACTTGAGGAATTACCGCTATTACTCTCGTCGAGAAACGCTAAGGAACGTTTCTTATAACCGTTGATTTGTGTCGAATTTACCCTCGTGATACAACACGGGTATTCAAAACGAACAGCATTAGAAGAACGGGTAATTTTTAGTAGAGAAAAAACTCTTGAACAGGATGCGAATGAGTAAAAGGTCTAAGCAACTTTGGGGCAATAATGGTTTGCAAGTCCCAAAACAAAAAGAGCCGCTAAAAAGCGGCTCTTGATTTTCAAACTATTCGAATCCGTTCAGATTACTCTTTACCGAATACGTTGTTTTCTTGTTCTTGTACACGAATGAAAGTCGTACGCTTAGTTAGCTCTTTAAGCTTTGCTGCGCCTACGTATGTACAAGTTGAACGTACACCACCAAGGATGTCCGAAATTGTGTTGTGAACTGAACCACGGAACGGAAGTAAAACAGTTTTACCTTCCGCAGCACGGTACTTAGCAACACCACCTGAGTGCTTGTCCATAGCCGACTGTGACGACATTCCATAGAACTTCATGAATTGCTTACCGTCTTGCTCTACAACTTCGCCGCCTGACTCAGAGTGACCTGCTAGCATGCCGCCTAGCATTACGAAGTCAGCACCGCCGCCGAACGCTTTAGATACGTCACCCGCACATGAACAGCCACCGTCACCGATGATCATGCCGCCAAGGCCGTGTGCTGCGTCGCCACACTCGATGATTGCAGAAAGTTGAGGGTAACCTACGCCTGTTTTAACACGTGTAGTACAAACAGAACCAGGGCCGATACCAACCTTAACGATGTCTGCGCCAGCTAGGATTAGCTCTTCAACCATGTCACCCGTTACAACGTTACCAGCAGAGATAACTTTAGTCGGGAATTCAGTACGTACTTTTTGTACATACTCAACTAGGTGCTCTGAGTAGCCGTTAGCGATATCAATACAGATAAATACGAATTCGTCGCTAAGCGCCATGATTTGCTTAGTTTTCTCAAACTCAGCTTCAGAAGTACCTGTTGAAACAAATACGTTGTTCAGCGTTTTCTTGTCTGCTGTTTTTGCGAACTCAGCCCACTGCTCTACTGTGTAGTGCTTGTGTACTGCAGTCATAACACCGTGCTCTGCTAGAGCCGCTGCCATTTCAAAGCTTGCTACCGAATCCATGTTCGCTGCAATTACTGGAGTACCAGACCATTGACGACCGCTATGCTTGAATGTAAAATCGCGGGTTAATTCAACTTGAGAACGGCTTTTAAGGGTAGAACGCTTCGGACGGAAGAGTACATCTTTGAAACCTAACTTAAGTTCTTGTTCGATACGCATGATAATTTGTCCTGTAATCATATTACGTGTCGTGCGTTTTCGGTAAGCGTTGGCAGACGCTTTACTGAGTTTCGGACACAAAAAAACCGGAGCGTTGGCAGACGCTCCGGTTTTCAGCATTATAGGCTGTGATTTACTAACAGCAAGTCTGATATTTCATTTTTTTTTGTGCTATCCTCTCGAAGATTCCATATCTGGTAAAAGCTTCCCGCCCGTCATTTCCTACTAAATTCATATTAATTAATAACTTAACAACATATTCACGCAAACGCTGTCGGTTTATTGCGCAAACGTTTCCCTTGCAAATTCGGCGAAAAAATCTTCGATAAGGCAAATTTGTGAAAAAAGTGCCCTTTAATCACATAAAAATCACACTTTTCTTGAATCAAAAAATGCGTTTTTTCTTAAATAATTTCATTTTTTTCTGACTTTTTTCGCTTCGAGTGCCGATCTCAGCTCTCTTTCATTAGCCCTGAAATTTATAAAGTACAAAGGCAAGATCGGTTAGCACGTTCGAAACTTGGATGAGCGGGGTAAAGTCCACAAAATATGGCAGGTTAGATGCGCTTATTTATGAGAACCCAGCGGATACAAGCCGCTGTTGATAGAGCCTAACAACAACTCGACTAAAGTTAACGAACACGGAACGCCTTTCTTTAGTTCGAACTCATTACTACAGGATCAGATACAAAAATGGCCAAGGGGATTAACCTTGGCCATTTTTATTTGGTTTTCAGAGTGCTCTTATAAGGCGATTCAATTTTCACCTTAAGGTACGTCAAGCCTTTTTCTGAGACATCAGAGCTTCAGCAGTCGCATCTTGAATCGACAAGAACAAGGATGTCACTTGCCCCGTTGGAGAACGCATCGGGTTAAGCGTGACGTTCTGATACATAAAGTCGGCTTGCTGAGTTACTGGCCTCACGTTGCGGCACTTAAACAGATAAGGCCTTTGTTGCCATGTAATGAAGCTACGGCAGCCTAGATCGTAGACTGGCTTGGTTTTCAGCCTAAACCACTCTTCAGGAATTTCAGGGAATAACTCAAAGATCGACTTACCGATCGCATCATGCGATTGCTTACCACTATGGTGCGTCATGAAACCATTCCAGACTTGTACCTGAAAATCACGGTTAATAACCACCAGCCCCATATCGACGTTTTGAACCATGTCGACCATCCAGTGGAACTGTTCAAATTCAGCAGGAAGATTCAACATATTAAAACTCCTCCATTAGGTAGGCCAATTTGTTATCTAGAAGAGGCAGAGACTCATCAACAAACATAAATAGAAGGTCACAACGGATGGACGTGCCGTCGATGTTGTAGCTGACTTCGAACGTCATGGTCTTTTTAAATGAGCCGCTGGTATTTTCAATCACCGAATCAATCGAGATGTGTTGACCTAGCAGCACAGGAGAGCTCTGGAAGAAACGAACTTCTGATTGCTCCCCTAACCCATTCAAGAAAGAGCCGACTAAGATGTTCGATACATCCATCAACAACTCTAATTCTTCTAGCTGCTCGCTTTCTGTTGGCACCTTCATGAGCTTCTTAAGATCGCTCACACTGGAATCACTCAACAAAACTAGCGCTTCACCTGCAATGCCTTCTCCACTAAAGCCTTGGCAAACACCCGACACTTGGTCGTTATCCGCTAGGTCACGAAGTGCCATGTGCAATTCACTCACTTCGAAGATGTTAACGTTCGGCAGCGGTAGGTGAACAAACACATTAAAGTGACGAGCCAGTGCATCAGCGGCACGGCCTATCGCTACGTTCGCGACTTCCATATAGATATCGCGTCTGCGAAGTATTGGCAGTTCTAAAGCGGTTGGGGTAATGATTTGAGGTTGTTTTGGCGGCTCGACATGCTCACGTAAAATGGCTTTTAGCGCTTCTTTATCGATCGGCTTTTGCAAAAATGCTTTGGCGCCAAGATCCAGCACCTTCTGTTGTGCTTTTGGTTGTATGTCACCAGAAACAACGACAACTGGCGTGGTATCGCCTAAACGTTGCATCTCTTCCAATGTGCCATAGCCGTCTAATTCCGGCATGGTTAGGTCGAGGAACATCAATTTGAATTGGTTTTTAGCGAGCTCTTCAAGTGCATTAAGCCCATGAACAGCAAAAGTTATATCTGCATTTAGAGAACTAGGCAGTGACCGAGCCATCTGCTTCCTTGCTAACGCAGAATCATCACATATAAGAACTGGGAACGACATAAATGCACCACTGACAAATTAAAGCTAATTCGACCGAGTGTAACAGAACATTATGGTATCAGGTACGGGGTGAATGGATTTATGTGCAGATTATTAGTAAGAATGATGAAACAGGTGGGTAAGCTATTATTTCGCATTATTCTTCATGAAAAACAATATGCTACAAAGGTAATAGCCAATCCTTGCTGTTGAGTAATAGCACTATTATATTTAACAGCAGCCTTAACAAGCGGGTTTATTAAGGCTCGACTGACTCATTCATTGAACGGCTTTATGTAGCCATGATAGAGAGCTATCCAACAAAGCTAATGCAAGAGAACTAGAACTGATATGAAGGCCATAAAATCAGTAATGCGAAACGTATGATCACAGCAAATACCAACAACGCGATCCCCAGGCGATACCATTTGTATTCGGCGATGTTCATTGGGATACGCTTGTAGAACATCGTAATCACGCCTTTCCAATCGCTACTGCGTCTTCCGTACTGCATCATGCTCGTCAAAACAAACAGTGCGCCAAGCACTAACATTCCTTTTTCAGCCCAGAACAATCCAACTTCCATTTGTGTATTCCTTGATAAAACGGTGAGCAACTCAAATCATTCTAGTCACCTTTTAGCTCGGTTTCTGTAAGACCAAGGTCTAAATTACGAAGTACGCAATTCAGGGCTTATAGGTCATTGTTGGTAATTGATAGTTCTCGGTCAGCAATACAACGTTTATCGTTCAAGGTTCCATGGTAAAGGCGAGCATCACAAGCAAATCACGTATAAGCATGATTCGACAAATCTGGAGATTGGTTGTTCTTTTGAATGACACGCATCAATTGGATAAGCAGCAGAATACCTGTCACGCCTAAGCCAACACCGATTCCGCCCCAAATCCCTGCCAATTCGAACTTAGGCATCAAATACCAAGCCGCAGGCAAGCCAAATACCCAGTAACCGATGGCAGTCATCACGGTTGGCATAGAGACAATCTTCATGCCTCTTAGCAGGTTAATCGCCAGTAGTTGCCAAGCATCAACAATAAAGCACAAAGCAACGACCCAAATCACAGAAGCCAGCAGTGAAGTCATAGCACCCGTGCCATCGTCTAACTTGAAGATAGAAGCGATCATCTCAGGCCATATAATGAACACGGCCGACAACGCCACACTCAACACCGACACCAATATGAAGCTTTGAATCGAGGTTCTTTTTATTCCTTCGTAGTTACCCGCACCGAAATCACGGCCAACCAAAATCGCCGCAGCTTGTGAGAAACCAAAATTGAAGTTCCAAGTAAAGCTTAAACATTGCAGCAAGATTTGGTGCAAGGCTAACGAAGCAATACTGATCGTGCCCGCCATCAAGGTGCCACCGTAAATCAAGCCATGCTCAAGTAAAGCAGCCAAGCCGATAGGTAGACCCATCAACAACAATGGGCTCATCAACTTGATTGAATACTCTTCTGTATTTAGCCAAGGGGTGAACTGCTTAAACTCGTCACGCTTAAATACCCAAACCGTATATCCAACCATCACGATAAATGCCGCGATAGCCGTACCAAGCCCTAAACCTGTTAAGCCCATGTCTAATTGGAAGGTGAGAAAGTAGCTCACTGGCACATTCAGAATTACGGTGATAATCGACATCACAAGAATGGAGCGCACGTTGCCAAACGCACTGGTTAAGCCACGAAGTACCAACAAGATAAGCGAAGGCAACATTACCCACTTCAAAGCATGGACATATTCCATGGCTAAAGTGATCACTTCTGGTGGCTGTTTGGCTGCTTCTAATACCAACGGAGCAAACCAGAAGCTGGCCATTAAGGTCACGCTGAGCACGAATGCCAACATGGTTGCGCCTTTCACCGCCAATCTAATTTGAGTATTACCAAACTCAGGGCGAGCTACTCGCTGACCATAAGCGATCGCAATCAAATTCGCGACACAACCCACGGTGCTGCTCGCAATAATGAAGATGAAAAAGTAGATTGAGGCACCTAAGCCACCAGCCGCAAGGGCTGACACACTGATACGCGACATCATCCAAACATCAGTAAGGACTAAAGCCATAGAGATCAGCTGTGAAATGATCAAAGGGAATGCAAGAGTGAGTATTTTTTTCATGAGCGCCTCAGGTAATTTCGCCCAAAATACGATCGATGAGGCTAGCGTTCAATTGATAAATTTGCGACTCTAACATTCCATAAACTCATGCGAACGAATTATGACCCCATATCCTAGCTTGCCATCATCACATAATGGCTTAAAAGCCTTTGAAGCTGCCGCAAGGCTGATGAGCTTTACTCTGGCTGCCGAAGAGCTGCATGTGACACAAAGTGCGATCAGCCGACAGATCAAACAGCTTGAAGATGAGTTAAACGCATCACTGGTTATTCGTAAGCATCGAGCCATAGAATTAACGGTACAAGGTCATGATTTGTATGTCGCTTTGCGAGAAAGCTACGGTAATATCGAAGCTGTTATCGCCTCTTGGAGTGAGCCCAAGCAGAAGCGTATCGTGATCAAAGCGACTCTGAGTTTCGCGACGCGAGTATTGATCTCCAAAGTTCGGGAATTAAACGAGCGTTATCAAGATCATGAGATAGTCATTGTTCCTGTGATTGAGGAAGACGAATCGATTAATAGTAGTGAGTATGATCTACTGATCTTCCACACGCGTTTCAAAAAACGCTATGACAAGGCACCTGACATTACCTTCTTGCGTGAAGAGTTCATGGCGCCGGTTTGCTCTACTAGTTTAACCACCAAAGACACCGACCTTGATTCAATCTTAACCTTGCCAAGGCTGCATCCAACCTTAGATCATCACGACTGGAAAGTGTGGCTGGCCGATGTTGAATTCCCACCAAAGAAACCTGTCAGAAATACCAGCTTCTTGTCTTTAGATATGGCGCTCAGTGCCTGTCTATCCGGTGAAGGGGTTACGGTCACGGATCTGTTGTTAGTTCAACAAGATCTCCAACGAGGCTTCTTGTACTGCCCTAGAAATGCAAAAATCCAACACAGTGCTTGGACTTACTTCATGCACCAGCGTAGTCACACGCCTATCATCAACGACCTTATTGAATGGCTTAGAGAAGAGACAACAAAAGAGATCGAGTTGCTGAAAGTACTCGCACAGCAATATCAATGGTTTGGTGTAATAGAACAGGACAAAGACTTTGGTCGGCTCTTCTAAACTAAGTTATGATTCCTGTTCCCTCAACCGATTGATATTTTTATGTCTTCTTTCTCTTTTTCACAAATCCCTGTTGGGGTTCGATTCATGATCCTCTCCGCTTTTGGATTCGCACTGATGTCAGCTTGTGTGAAATACATCAGCAATTATGGCATTCCTGTATTCGAAATTGTTGCAGCAAGGGCTTTGGTGTCTTTGATCATCAGTTATATCGACGTTAAGCGAAAAGGCATTTCGATCTGGGGAAATAACAAACCTTTGTTGTTTGTTCGAGGCGCAGTTGGTACAGCAGCCTTGATGTGTGTTTACTACGCTGTGACCACTTTGCCATTAGCCGAAGCGACCATTCTACAATACGTTCATCCTGTATTTACCGCCCTACTTGGCGTGTTATTTCTGAAAGAACGCGTCCAAAAATCGACCATGATCTGCATTGCGTTCTGCCTAGCTGGGCTATTAGTGATGGTACAACCAAGTATGAACAGTGGCGCGAGCAGCGAGTTACCGCTATTTAGCATTATGGTGGCGTTATGTGGCGCATTTGGTAGCTCAATTGCTTATGTGATTGTGAGAAAACTTAGCCAAACGGAAGACAGCTCTGTCATCATCTTCTACTTCCCACTGGTTGCTCTGCCAATATCGACAGTCCTTATTTGGAACGACTTTGTATGGCCAAGTCTATTCTTAACCGTGATGCTCGTGTTAGTCGGTATTTTCACTCAGATAGGCCAATACGGTTTGACCAAAGCGATGCAGACTCAAGCGGCGGGTAAAGCTTCGGCTTACTCATACGTCCAGATTGTCTTCTCGGCACTGTTAGGCGTGTGGATCTTTAATGAAATTCCATCGGTTTGGACTTATCTAGGCGGTGGCCTGATTGTGACTGGCGCGCTGATTAATGTGTTTGGCAAACAACTGTTGGTGCCTTTTAAGGCTAAATAAACAACCCAACAACTGAGCTAAACATCAGCTAAATAATCAGCTATTGCATAGACCTAAAAAGGGCATTGCGGATTATTCCACAATGCCCTTTTCTATAAATGTTCTCTAACGTGTTTTCATGCCGCTAACCAACTTTAATAAAGCGGCGTATTACGTGATTAACTTGTGGCATTTCGTAACTTGGGATCATCACTCAAATACTCAACAAACTCGATTTCAAAACCTGCCGGATCCACAAAATAGACGTTTTTTCGATAAGGTTCTTCGGCGCCGGGTTTGGCAATTGGGAAGCCCGCATCAACAAGGCGCTGAGTGACACTTTCGATATTATTGGTCACATAAGCGAAGTGCGCGAGGCCAACAGAATGCCCAGCCAAATCTCTATTTTCACCTTCACCGTGATCACTTATTGCTATGTATTGGTACTCGTCGCCAAAATGCAGCCAGTTACGTGGCTTACCTGACCACTCCCCTTTTCCCTCATCACGGACATACCAATGAGGGAACGCCGCTTTATAGAAAGCCAGCATTTCTGGGATATCTTTTACCACTAAATTCACATGTTCAAGTTGGATCATTCTTCTCTCCTTAAAGTATTCTCGTAAGCAACGTTGCATATCCTAATACCTCAAGTTAAGTTGAGGTAAAGCACTAATTTGCATTTATTTCGAGAACGTTTTTAGAGCCCAAATTGTCGTATTTTGAAGCGATACAAGCTTTAAGTTTAGACGACCTAATCCAATGTTACTCAACTCAACCACAAGAGTTAGCAAACCCATGGTGTATCACTGAGATAAGACGACCCAACAACTGCTTCTTGCTCAATATATACACACATTAATATCCCCTTACTGACCGATACATCAAGTTACAATTCGATTTCATATTAGCCAACAACACTGATCTGGGTTAATAAACTAGTTTCACAATAACCTTATTTTTATTGGGGTCAGATAATTAATAAAAAGGAAGTTAAAGTGAAAAAATTATTAGCACTTGGTATCGCAGCGGTAATCTCGGCTCCAGCAGTAGCCGACCACAACACAATCAATGGTATGGATTTTGGTCCACTCGCAAAGTTAGTCGGCACATGGAAATCAGTCGAAACTGGCGGCGTTGATATTTCTCCAGGCCAAGAAGGCACAGAAGTGGGTGCAGGTGGTCCCGCGGTTTCACCATTCTATGAAGTAATGACGTTTGAGGTTGCGGCAGATGCAACCAATGCCAGCGATCAATATCTGGTTGCTCTGTACTACAAACAAGAAGTATTCAGAAAGGCCGACGACTCTAAGTTCCACGATCAACGTGGCTACTTCATCTACGACCAAAAAAATCAGGTCGTCTACAACTCTTACTGCGTACCACGCACCACATGTGTCACCGCAGAAGGCCCTGCTGGCGATACAATGACGTTAGTTGCGTCTAAGCGTGGCATCGCTGAGTCCGAATACATGACGGACAACGCAACCACCACGGGCTTCACGATGAACATTAGCATTTCAGACGATACGCTGACGTACTCTCAAACAACAGGCTTAGAGATCTACGACAACGCATTTGCTCATACAGATTCAAGCACTCTAATTAAAGTGAAGTAGATTCAAATACAAACGCCTTTCACAGCGAAGTGAAAGGCGTTTTTCTGTTGTACTTGTAACAACAAACAAGTTTAACTAGATTGTGTATCAACCTTGGCGTAACGGTTGGCTAGCACTGCACAGTAAAAGATCTGAATCGGGTGATAAAGCATGATTGGTAGTAATATCATCCCTAGATTAGGGTTGTGAGCAAAGATCACCTTAGCCATAGGAATACCTGCCGCTAAGGTCTTCTTAGTACCACAGAATACTGCCGCGACTTCATCTTGATGATTGAATCCAACCTTTCGGGCACTCCATTGAATGCCGTGTACCATCACCATCAATACCACTAAACAAATCACCGCTGACAGCAACAACAGCATTGGTGAAAAGTCGCTCCAAATACCGTGTTCAATAGAGTCACAGAAAGCACTGTAGACGATCAGAAGTATCACGTATTTATCTAACTTATTGACCACTGACTTGTGTTTCTGAGTCCATTCAAAAAGTAACGGGCGCATCAACTGGCCGACAATCATTGGCAATAGCAGCATTTTAGATATAGAGATCACCGATTCCATCAGGTTTAGCTCTGCACCTTCCAACCCCATAAAGAGCTGGATCAGTAGAGGCGTAATGAACACGCCTAAAATACTAGAAAGTGATGCATTGAATATCGCACCCGGTAGGTTTCCTTTTCCAATCACCGTCATCGCGACCGAAGACGAAATCGTACTCGGTAATACGAAGAGGTAACAGAAACCAAAGGCCAGAGCTGCTGGCATATAAGCGACAAAGCCTTGCCCGAATATCACCCAAAGCAGTGGGTAAACTAAGAATGTCGCGCTTTGTACAAAAACATGCAGCTTCCAATTCGAAAGCCCCTCAAGAATGGCTTTGGGAGACAAACCCAAACCGTGTAAGAAAAACACCAAAGCGATGCCGAGAACAGTCACCGTATCGAGATGAAGTACCCCACCCGATTTGCCCCAATCCGGTATATGGAATCCACGTAT
>NZ_JBFRKQ010000074.1:0-19279 GCF_041469505.1 Vibrio sp. 10N.286.49.E11 | reverse complement strand
CGATGAACCATAAAAAAGGCCGCTTACTGAACTAATGAATCAGTAAGCGGCCTTTTTTTGGATTTGATTTAGTTTCTGAAGAATTACTCTTCTGCGTAACCGTGTTTACCTAATGCCTTACCGTCTAAGACAGCTTGCCCGTTTAGCATTGATAAACGATCTTCGGCGAACCATTTACAGACCATAGGGTAAATGCAGTGTTCTTGGGTAAGCACTCGGCTTGCCAGCATATCAGCATCATCACCTTCAAATACCGGTACCTTAGCCTGTAAGATCACAGGGCCCCCATCAAGTTCTTCGGTCACAAAGTGGACACTAGTACCGTGCTCTTTATCTTGTGCATCAATGGCACGCTGGTGGGTGTGTAGGCCTGGGTATTTAGGTAACAGGGAAGGGTGAATGTTGACCATTTTACCGGAATAGTGACGAACAAACTCTGAACTCAGGATACGCATGTACCCCGCAAGTACGATTAAATCGGGTTGGTATGCATCAATCTGAATCATCAATTCATGATCGAACTCTTCACGTGAACCAAAGTCTTTTGGATTCACTGAATGAGCGTCAACACCTGCGGTTTTCGCTCGTTCTAATCCAAAAGCCTCTGCTTTGTTTGAGAAGACAGCTTTAACCGATGCATCAATCATATCGCTATCGCAGGCATCTAAAATAGCCTGTAAGTTACTTCCGCTTCCTGAAACTAACACAACGATGTTTTTCTGAGAGTGACTGGTTTTATTTGAGTGATTGTTTTTCATAGAGTGGGTCATACGATTGATTAACTGAATTGTTTACAATGTACCTACATAAACTAAGGTTTTCTGCGGGCTAAATAGCAAAATGAGGACCATTAGGTCCTCATTGATTAACTAAGTAAGTGAGCGTATCACTTATTTAATTTCAACTTGCTCTTCGCCAGCTTCAGCGTTTGCGATCTCACCGATAACCCAAGCGTTTTCGCCTTCAGCTTTCAGTAGTTCAACAGCAGCGTCTGCTTGATCTTTAGGTAGAGCAACAACTAGGCCTACACCACAGTTGAAAGTGCGGTACATTTCGAATGTCTCCACGTTACCTTTCTCTTGTAGCCAGTTGAAGATAGCAGGCCATTCCCAGCTCTTGCCATCAATGACTGCTTTAGTACCTTCAGGAAGTACGCGTGGGATGTTTTCCCAGAAACCACCACCTGTGATGTGTGAGATAGCATGAATGTCATGCTCTGCAATCATCTTAAGTGCCGATTTGATGTAAATCTTAGTTGGTTCTAGTAGGTGCTCACCGATAGTGCGACCTTCTAGTTCTTCACTCTTATCAGCACCAGAAACTTCTAGGACTTTACGAATTAAAGAGTAACCGTTTGAGTGTGGACCACTTGAGCCAACAGCGATAAGTGCGTCGCCTGCTGCTACTTTAGTGCCGTCAATGATGTCCGCTTTTTCTACAACACCAACACAGAAGCCAGCTACATCGTAGTCGTCGCCTTCGTACATGCCTGGCATTTCAGCAGTTTCACCACCGATTAGTGCACAGCCAGCTTGAACACAGCCTTCAGCAATACCAGAAACAACGTCTGCTGCTGTATCTACATCTAGCTTACCTGTTGCGTAGTAGTCTAGGAAGAATAGCGGTTCACCACCTTGAACGATTAAGTCGTTCACACACATTGCCACTAGGTCGATACCAATGGTGTCGTGTTTTTTCAGATCCAAAGCAAGGCGAAGTTTAGTACCAACACCATCAGTACCTGAAACAAGTACCGGCTCTTTGTATTTCGTTGGAAGTTCACATAGGGCGCCAAAGCCACCAATACCGCCCATTACTTCAGGGCGACGAGTGCGTTTAACAGCACCTTTGATACGGTCTACTAGTGCATTACCTGCGTCGATATCAACACCAGCGTCTTTGTAGCTTAGAGAAGAAGTATTACCACTCACGGGATAGTCCTCGAACTTAAGTTGGATGTGAAAACGGCGCTATTCTAACAGGGCTTGAATATGAAGAGCAAACGTTTGCGCGGTTTTTTTTATTAGAATAAAGATTCTGAAATAACCCTAGAGTTCGTGTATAATCTACAGGTTTGTTTAAATATTGCCGGAGTTGGAAATGAAAGTTGTTGAAGTGAAACACCCGCTAGTAAAACATAAAATTGGCCTGATGCGTGAAGGTGAGATTAGCACTAAGCGTTTTCGTGAGCTAGCGACAGAAGTGGGTAGCCTTCTAACATACGAAGCGACATCAGACTTTGAAACTGAGCGTGTGACGATTAACGGTTGGAACGGTCCAGTAGAAGTTGACCAAATTAAAGGTAAAAAAGTAACGGTAGTGCCAATCCTACGTGCTGGTCTAGGCATGATGGACGGCGTTCTTGAGCACATCCCAAGTGCACGTATCAGCGTTGTTGGTATCTACCGTGACGAAGAAACACTTGAGCCAGTACCATACTTCAACAAGCTTGCATCTAACATCGATGAGCGTATTGCTCTAGTGGTAGACCCAATGCTTGCGACAGGTGGTTCTATGATCGCGACTATCGACCTGATGAAAGAGAAAGGTTGTAAGCACTTTAAGATTCTTGTGCTTGTTGCTGCTCCTGAAGGTATCGCTGCTCTAGAAAAAGCGCACCCAGATGTTGAGCTTTACACGGCTGCAATCGATGAGAAGCTAAACGACAAGGGCTACATTGTTCCTGGTCTTGGCGATGCTGGCGATAAGATCTTCGGTACTAAGTAATTCGGTTTCAGCTTAAGTGACTCTAAACAGTTCCTTAACTCGCTGAATTAACCGTATTAATAAAAAGGGAGAGCATTCGATGCTCTCCCTTTTTTGATCTTGTTAGGTTGTGATTCTTTGGAATCTAGCCTTACCGACTCATTAATCGATTTGAGCTTTATCTACCACAGTGTTGTCACCTAGCTCTTCTGGAAGTACTAGGTTAAGTAGAATCGCAACGATACCGCACAAGCTTACGCCCTGTAGGCTAAAGTCACCGATACCAAAGGCCATGCCGCCAATACCAAAGACTAAAGTAATGCCCACAATCACAAGGTTACGTGATTTGTGTAGGTCAACATTGTTTTTGATTAGCGTGTTAAGACCCACTGTTGCGATAGAGCCAAACAGTAGAATCATGATTCCGCCCATTACAGGAACCGGAATCGTTTGAAGTAGTGCGCCTAGCTTGCCAACCAATGCAAGAACGATGGCTGTGACTGCAGCCCAAGTCATGATCACTGGGTTGAATGCTTTAGTCAGCATTACAGCACCCGTTACTTCACTGTAGGTTGTATTGGGTGGCGCGCCCAGCATAGAAGCGGCAATCGTTGCCACACCATCACCAGTAATAGTGCGGTGTAAGCCTGGCTTCTTAAGGTAGTCTTTACCGGTCACGTTAGATATCGCAAGCATATCACCTACGTGTTCAACGGCAGGTGCAATCGCGACAAATACCATAAAAAAGATAGCGTTGATGTTGAACTCTGGCGTTGTGAAGTTTGGCAGTGCTAACCAAGATGCTTGCGCTACTGGAGTGAAGTCTACCGCGCCGTATACCAAGCTGGTGATGTAACCCGCAACAATACCACCGAAGATTGGCAGTAGCTTAAGGAAGCCTTTTGAAAACACACTGATGACAATCGTCACTAACAGTGAAATTGAAGAGATCCACAGGGCAGCGTCTGCATCAACAAGCTGAACCGCACCATCGCCTGTCTTACCTAGCGCCATGTTAACTGCAACAGGTGCAAGACCTAAACCGATAACCATGATCACAGGGCCAACAACGACTGGTGGAAGCAGTTTATGGATGAAGCCAACGCCACGAACTTTAATTAACGCGCCCATTAGTACATACACAACACCCGCCGCCATCAAGCCGCCCATGGTTGCACCGACACCCCAAGTTTGAATACCAAACATGATAGGCGCGATGAATGCGAAAGAAGACGCTAAGAAGATTGGCACTGAACGGCGTGTAATAAGTTGGAATAAAAGGGTACCGATACCTGCGCCAAAGAGTGCAACGTTAGGATCAAGTCCTGTTAGTAGCGGCACGAGTACAAGCGCACCAAAAGCTACGAACAGCATTTGCGCACCTTGCAAAGCATTTTTCATGTTATGTCCTTAAAATGGTCGTTATATGAAAAGCGAAAAATAAAATTCGCGGGATTCTATCACTTAGCAATCGATTGCCACACCAAATAGATCAAATTTATTTATCTTAATGATGTTTTATATCCATCTAAGCCCTAGAAATTCAGTTTATAAGTGAGCGATTTATCATGGCCAGGTGATATTTTGTGGTTATTAAACACAGTGGGCTCTATCGACCTTGCCCCTCAATCCATAGTTGCTTATCATCTAGGCACAAGATTTGAATATTAGGATCAGTATGCGCTACATAGCATTGTTGTTGATGGGACTATTAGCCTCTCCGAGTTATGCCTTAACTCAAGTAGATATTTTTAGTGCTGAAGTTGCGATTAACGCTGAAGACAAACAGCCAGAACAAGTGGCAAGAAATACAGGTATGGAGCAGGTATTGATACGTGCGACCGGCCAAACTGATGTCGCTTCGAATGAGACGATTCAAAAGGCGATGCGCAAGAGTTCGCAGTACATGTCTCAAATGAGTTTTGGCGAAAGCAATGACCAATCAACATTGCGTATGCGTTTTAACGGTGCTCAAATCCGTTCTCTGTTGACTCAAGCACAGTTACCTTACTGGCCTGACACGCGTTCAAACATCCTTGTTTGGCTGGTGGAAGAGGACAACTACGACAAGAACATCGTATGGGAACACTCTAACTCACAGTTAGCAGCTAGCTTACAAGCGAACGCAAAAGAGCGTGGCTTGCCTCTAACGCTGCCTGTGGGTGACTTTGACGATATTACGGGTATTGCGACTTCTGATTTGTGGGGTAGCTTTGTTACGCCAATCAGTAAAGCGAGTCAGCGTTATCCTGTTGATGCTGTGTTGGTGATAAAGGCTCAATCTTCAGGCCTACGTTGGGCTCTATACGATCAAAAGCCAAGTCAATTGACGAGTGCACCAACATCGCCTGTAAGTGGTTCACTATCGGGTAACAGCGACACGACTTCTAAGAAGTTAGTTGACCAAATCAGTAACTACTACGCAGGCAAAAGTGCTGTGACGGTAGCGAGTGAGTCATCAGAATCGATTTTAACGCAGTTTATTAGCCTGAATAATGCTCAAGACTTCTTCCAGTTAGAGAACGCACTTAAGCGTCTAAACTCGGTGGCAAGCCTAGATATTCTGAAGATTCAGAACAACGAAGTCACTTTCCGAATTCACTTATTGTCGACTCAACAAGAGTTTGAGCAAGAAGTAGCAAGTATTCGACAAGTCGCGAAGGTTGAAGAATCTTACATTGAGCCTGAAGTGAGCCCTGAATTTGAAACTCAAGACAACACAATGTCTGTAGGTGATGATTCAACAGACGCTGCTGAAGTCGTTGGTGACGAAACTGACTCAGGCGTACAAGTGATTAAGGGCAACGAGGTATCTGAGGATGCTGAGCTAACGAATACGCCTGACGCAACGTTAGAGGATTCTAGTACAGAAGATCTAACCATCACTGCGCCAGTACATGCTAAGCCAAGCTTGGTATACGAGTGGGTTCGCTCATAATTGTCAGCTGACATGACTGATTGAAATGAAAACTTGAAAAAAGCCCTGCAAGAGCAATCTCGCAGGGCTTTTTGTTTGTAAGCGGTCAGTTTAAAAGCATGGGCTTAATATTATTGCTCGAACTTAGCTTTTTCTCTCTTTTCTACTTCAGAAAGACGCTTCAACTTGATGCCTAACTCTTTGGCTCTAAAGCGAGTAAATAAGATATTGCCCGCGAAACCTAGAGTCGTCAGAAGCAGTTCTACAGCCGCTAATAAACGTTCACCATCGTCTACATACAAGATAGTTAATGCGTGTAGGAAATAGAGCATCAAGACGAAATTTGCCCATGCGTGCGTATAAGGTTTTCCTGCTAAAATGCCCGGTAATGGCAATAACAGCGGGATAGCCCAAGCAATCGCCAGTGTGACATTACTGAGATGAGGGTGCGGTGAAAGCGTCATCTGCCAAGCCACCACCCAGAATAAAAGCGACAAGTTGCCCACTAAAGCAAGGTAGCGAAATAGCTTGGTTTTGGGAGACATAGCCTTCTCTGGCATATACATCATTGAGAAATTCCCTTCTGATTTATTGCGATGCGCGCTAGGCGTTTACCTAGGTTTTGCGCCAACTCAATCTCTTCTTTGCTAAGTGAAGCGCTCTCTCCAGTACTGCTTGCACCATAAGGCGTACCACCAGTTTGAGTGGTGTGCAGCACCGGTTCTGAGTAGGGGATGCCCACGACTAACATGCCGTGATGAAGCAGGGGCAACATCATGCTTTGTTGTGTTGTCTCTTGACCACCATGCAATGATGAAGAAGAGGTAAATACGCAAGCTGGCTTATCGATGAGATCACCATTGATCCACATTGATGTCGTGCTATCCCAAAAGTGCTTCATTGGCCCGGCCATGTTACCAAACCAAACCGGACTGCCTAGCGCCAAACCATCACAAGATCGAAGTTCTTGTAACGAGGCAATAGGATCGGTTGGTTGATAACGCGAATCAGGCTGCTCTTCTACTGTGTACACGTCGTTCACCGTCCTTAGCATAGCTTCGCAGTTCGGGATGGATTCAACCCCTCGTGCAATCTGCCTTGCTAGAGCTTGTGTGTTGCCGTGGCGACTGTAATAAAGAACAAGAATGTTAATGCTCATATTGGATTACAGAATCTCTAGCACTTGCTCTGGTGGACGACCAATTTTTGCTTTGTTGTTCGCGACAACGACTGGGCGCTCAAACAGTTTTGGATTGGTTGCCATCGCGGCGAAAAGATCTTCATCAGTAACTGAAGCATCGCCAAGGTTTGCTTCTTTGTAGTCCGCTTCTTTGGTGCGCATCATGTCGCGAACACTGTCAAAACCAAGCTGAGTGAACAGTACTTTCAGCTGTTCAACTGTTAACGGAGTCTCCAGGTATTTGATGACCTCTGGCTGTACGCCGTTTTCCTGAAGCACTTCTAGAGTTTGACGGCTCTTTGAGCAGCGTGGGTTATGATAAATCACGACAGACATGGTTCTTCCTCATTATTATTTTTGATTTAGTTGTTTAGCTGAAGCCACCAGGGGTGACTTCTTTTTTGTGTAACGTTGAGCTTTCTTTTTATACTGGCAACGAGCGTTACCAGTAAACACTCTATTGTAGCGACAAGAAGCGCTCTCGTTGAATCATTAGCTGATCAATTCGAGCGTCGTAGCGTGCTTGTTTTAGGCTTCCTAATTCTGCGATTTGGCTTGCTTGCGTGTAGTACTGAATCGCTTTGTTCCAGTTGGCTTGCAGAGCCAAAATTTCTGCACGAGCAGCCAGTTCTTCGTCGCTATTACCAAGGCTCGTATTTACTTTTGAAAGTAAGAGCCAGCCATTGGTGTCATTCGGGTTATCGTGCGTGTAACGCTGCAATACGCGAACCGCTTCTTGAAGATCTTCATTTTCAATCAGTGCGTTGGCGTAGTTAATGGTCAGAACCGGGTTGTTTGGTTGACGAACCAGTGCCGATTTAAGTTCTTTAATCGCAATCTCAGGCTGCTTCTTCTCGATGTGCAGATCCGAAATAGCATCTAGATAAAACAGGTTGGTTGGATCGCTGTTAATCAGCTTGTTCAGGATGGGCTCTGCTTTGTCTAATTTTTTAGAGTCTAGGTAAACCAGTGCTTGGCCATATTCTAATGACGGAACCAAAGCTTTAGGGGCTTTCTTTAGCTGACGCTCAAACCAATCAAGAGCAGCATCATTATTAATGCCAGCATAGCGCGCAACAATGCGGGCTCTTGCTAGGTGGTAGTCCAGAGAGGGAGCCAGTTTCAGTGGCGGGTAACTACGAGCACGAGCACGTGAATCGGTAATTCGGTCTTCTGGTAATGGGTGAGTCAGTAGCATTGGCGGTGGTGTGCTCGCATAGCGATATTCATCAGCTAAACGGCCAAAGAAACGTGGCATCGCATTCACATCAAACCCAGCTTTTGCTAGCGTGTTGATACCAAAGCGGTCGGCTTCTTTTTCATTACTACGGGTGTAGTTGATTTGGCTTTGCATATTACCCGCAGTCGTTGCCGTTAGGGCTGCAATGCCGGCTTCAGGAGCTGCAATTGCCAGTAATACAGAGGCTGCTAGCGCTGCAATGGTTGCTGGAGAGCGGCGCGCTTGGTCTTCCATACTACGCGCTAAGTGACGTTGGGTTACGTGCGCGATTTCGTGCGCTAATACAGAAGCTAATTCACTTTCAGATTGTGCATGCAGGAATAGACCTGAGTGCAAAGCAACATAACCACCAAAGAAAGCAAAGGCGTTGATGTTACGGTCACGGATCATAAAGAACTGGAAAGGTGTCTTTACATCATTTGCGTTCGCGACCAGACGATGGCCAAGAGTATCAATATATAGATTTAGAACTGGGTCGTTTACGATAGGCTGGCTACTTCTGATGATGCGCATGTAGGCATCACCATAGATAAGCTCTTGGTCGATAGTGAGTGTGCCGCCAGCAGCGGTACCGATATCTGGTAGCTCCAAACTATTGGTATTCGCCATAGTTGGGGTGCTTAATGTAGCTGCGATGCATAAGCAAGCAATTGAGCGAGCGCGTTTAAACATATTAGTCAGTAATACTCCGTTTCTTCTGACAGTAAGACAAGTGCAATGGAAATTGGTTCTTTATCTGATTTAACCTTTGCCAAGTGCGTGCGCTATCATGAAGGAGGATGAATGAATGATGGCGCGTTTTCAAAAACAGATTACAATACGACCCTTATAATAAGCATCGAGCTCAAGAATGACACCTAATATTCTAGATTTACGCCAAGAGCGCTGTCCAATGGCGCTATTATTAGCCAAGCGTCACAGTGTAAAGTTAGAAGTAGGGCAGTCATTGTCAATTTATGTCTCTGATAACAGCTCGATGAAAGATATTGTTACTTATTTGTCTAAGCAAGCCTATGACGTCGTCACTGAGGTTTGCTCTAATTACCATCATCTCCTCGTCACTAAAAAGGAATTGCAGTCAGATGCTTGAAATGGTCAATCGTTGGTATAAACGACGTTTCTCTGATCCCCATGCTGTCAGTTTGGTTGCCATCATTCTCTTCGGCTTTATTACGATCTACTTCTTTGGTCACCTAATTGCGCCACTCTTGGTTGCAATTGTGTTGGCTTATTTGCTTGAGTGGCCTGTTACCCAACTTCAAAGACTCGGTGTTCCAAGAACGCCTTCGGTGATGTTGGTGATCATGATGTTCTTTAGCGTGATGCTACTTGCGATCTTTGGCTTGGTACCAACCATTTGGCAACAAGTGGGCAATCTAATTAATGATATCCCAAGCATGTATGGCAGCTTGCAAAACTTCATTGCGACGATTCCTGAACGCTATCCAGAATTAGCTAACCTGCAGATCGTTGAGTCCATTATGTCTAACGCCAAGAACAAAGCGTTAGGTTTTGGTGAAAGTGTTGTCAAAGGTTCTCTTGCTTCTCTTGTGAGCTTAGCGACCTTAGCGGTTTACTTGATTCTTGTGCCGCTGCTGATCTTCTTCTTATTAAAAGATAAAGAAGAGATGATCAGCATGGCGAGTGGCGTGTTGCCTAAAAACCGTCGTCTAGCGACCAAGGTTTGGGTTGAGATGAACCAACAAATCTCGAACTATATTCGCGGCAAGGTCCTTGAGATCTTGATCGTCGGTGGTGTCAGCTACGTGACCTTTGCGATTCTAGATTTACGTTATTCAGCTCTGCTGGCTGTCGCGGTTGGCTTCTCGGTACTGATTCCTTATATCGGTGCGGCGGCTGTGACCGTTCCTGTCGCGATTGTCGGTTTGTTCCAGTGGGGATTAGAACCTCAGTTTTACTGGTTGCTTCTCGCTTACGGTATTATCCAAGCGCTAGATGGTAACGTGCTCGTTCCTGTTCTTTTCTCTGAAGCGGTGAACCTGCACCCAGTGGCCATTATTGTTGCCGTGTTAGTGTTTGGTGGACTGTGGGGATTCTGGGGCGTGTTCTTTGCTATCCCGTTGGCAACGTTAGTTAAGGCGGTTTGGAATGCCTTACCGAGTCACGCATTAGACGATGACCCCGAACATCAAAAGTAATTGATCTTGTTATAGAAAAAGGCCGAACATCCATGATGTTCGGCCTTTTTGCTCTTAGCTTAATGAGTGTTGCTATTGCCTTAGAAAGTGATGAATCTAAGTCATTAACTCACTCAAATCGCCCTTAAGCTTCTTGATTGAAGTAATCTAGAACCACTTCGTGGTGAGTCTTAGTCTTGAACTTGTTGAAGACATGTTCAATCTGACCTTCTTCATCAATTAGGAAGCTAATACGGTGCAGACCGTCGTAGATTTTACCCATGAATTTTTTCTCGCCCCAAACGCCAAACTGTTCAGCAACGCTGTGGTCTTCATCAGATAGCAGGGTGAAGTTTAGAGATTTCTTCTCAACGAAGTTTGGTAGACGTTTTACTGGGTCAACACTCACACCTAGAACAACCACGTTTAGGTCATCAAGCTGTGTTTTGATATCACGCAGGCCTTCCGCTTGCACAATACAACCTGGAGTCATTGCTTTAGGGTAAAAATAGAAAAGTACTTTTTTACCTTTGAAGTCACCAAGAGATACGATATTGCCATCTTGATCTGGAAGAGAAAAAGCAGGTGCTGGAACACCAGCCGTTAGCGTATTCATGACATTTCCTTTTTAAAGACTGTTTTTGATAAAGTTGAGCGAGCCTTGGACTGATAGGCTCTGACACAGCGAATCGAATTCTTCTTGTAGCTGCATCAAGTTACATTCTGATTGCACAGAAGCGGTAATAGAGATATGGAATTGGTCGTTGTCGAGTTGAACCTTAGATTTATTGATGGTTCGTGCACTTAACGAATCGAGGCCGATGTTTCGGTCTGCGAAGAACTGGGTAAACTGCTCAGTAAGTCCGATTTTATCGTCTGACTCAACGAACACCTCTACTGTGTAAGAGTTCTCAATAACATCATGAGTTGAGGTTCGCTTCATAATCGTAATCAAGTCGTGCTCTTGTCCAAGCAAGGGCAAGGTGGTTTCAACGCGGGTAATGTTGTTTGCCTTTCCAGACAGCAGCATGATAAGCGTAAATTCTTCGCCAAACAGGGCGATACGGCTATCAATAATGTTACAGCCTGATTGGGTGACTAAATGAACCACTTGGTTGCATACACCTGGGCGATCAGTGCCCACAGCTGTGATTACTAGATGTTGAGTCATAAAATCACGTCTCTTTATATTCCATTGATTCATGCATGTTAGCACAGTTAGCTCGTGGAATAAGCGTGCGTGCGGGGCTTTTTATGTGCGACCTTGCTTCGAACATGCAACCAATGATAAGAATATCGAGCGCGTTAAAAAATGAGATAGAGCGATGAGAGCACAGCTTACTTGTTACTGACATCCAGTGATGTGCTATCCGCTAGATTGAGTGCAGGTTACCCAAATTCTAGGTAGAACGCCGTTAGAAGTCGTTTTACCTCAAACATACGACAATATTTAATGCAGATGTTGCCGGTAAGCCACTTTAATGTCTTGTGTTTATTGATTGGCTTACAGTAACATGCAAAAAGAATAAATTAAGGGAGATAGACATGTTTTCAGGAAGTATCGTTGCGCTAGTTACGCCATTTAATACAGATGGTGAATTGGATTTCGACAGCCTTAAAAAGTTAGTTGAGCACCATATTGCTGCAGGTAGTGATGGTCTGGTTGCGGTTGGCACAACAGGTGAGTCTTCAACACTCACTATTGAAGAGCATGTCAAAGTCGTCAACAAGATCGTTGAATTTGCTGATGGTCGTATTCCCGTTATCGCTGGTACAGGTGCAAATGCAACTCATGAATCTGTTCTATTCAGCCGTTTGTTGAATGGTTCTGGTATTGCTGGTTGCCTGAGCGTAACGCCTTACTACAACAAACCGACTCAAGAAGGTTTGTACCAACACTACAAAGCGATTGCTGAAGTCAGTGACGTTCCACAAATTCTATACAATGTTCCAGGTCGTACTGCGGTAGACTTGTTGCCAGAAACGGTTGCTCGTCTTGCTGAGATCGAAAACATCGTTGCACTGAAAGATGCGACGGGTGATCTCGACAGAATTGCAATTCACCGTGAACTTTGTGGCGAAGACTTTATCTTACTAAGTGGTGATGACTTAACAGGCCTAGAATTTGTTAAGCGTGGTGGCGATGGCGTGATCTCTGTAACGAACAATGTTGCAGCCGCTGATATGGCAACCATGTTCAAGCTAGCAAAAGAAGGTAAGTTTGAAGAAGCGGAAGCGATCAATGAGCGTTTGATGCCTCTGCATAAGAATTTGTTCGTTGAGTCTAACCCTATTCCCGTAAAATGGGCGGTTCATAAAATGGGTCTGATTGCTGAAGGTGGCTTACGTCTACCGCTGACTGAACTGTCAGAGCCAGCTCAACCTGTTGTTGCTCAAGCAATGACTGAAGCGTGCATTTACTAAAACGTATGAAGTGATGCCGAAGCGAACCTTCGGCATTTAGGAGTATAAATGAAGTATTCTCACCAGCTAGTGATTGGGTCACTGGCTGTTTTCGTTCTTACAGCATGTTCTGGCAACCCGACTCAACGTCGCCAAGCCAAAGATGATTTCGAATACTTAGAAACACCTGAGTTTTCACAATGGCAATTGCCTGTAGATGCTCAGCCTCAGTTCTACCCAAATTTTGACATCCCAAGCGGTGAATTCAGTGGTGGTACTGGTCGTGAAGTGGATATTCGTCCACCGCAACAGGTTCTTGAACTGATCCCGGGTGCTCGTGCTGAGCGTCAAAACGGTGAAGTGACACTATGGCTTCTTCGCGCAGAAGAGGCAGACCGCGTGTGGCAAACGGCTGTAGATATGCTGGCTCAACGTGGTATTGGTATTCGTGAGCAATCAGAGAATGAGATTGAGACCGATTGGGTAACTTGGGTTTCTGAAGATGAAGACGTAGAGATTGGTAGTCGTTACTCTATCTCTCGCTTCCAAACAAACAACCGTCATGGCTTCAAGATTAATCTGATTGATTGGCGTGAAGGTACTGAAGAGAAAACAGTAACGGCAACCAATAAAGAGCGTTACAACGCGTTCCTGACCAACCTAGTTATGGCTAAGTACGATGAAAACCTTCGTGCTGAAGCGGCGCTGAAAGCGCAAGAGTTGGTGAAGCGTATTCCAATTTCAATGGGTGCTGACCGTAGTGGTTTCCCTGTGATTATTGCTCGTACGCCATACAATGTATTCTGGCAGCGTCTGCCTAACTTGTTGCCTGAAATGGGCTTTGAGCTTGAAGAACGCAATCAATCTCAGGGTACGGTGAAGGCGAAGTACGCAGCACCAGATGATGAGTTCTGGGAAGAAATTGGCCTACAGCCTATCGACTTAGCGCCAGGCACTTACAACTTCCTATTTGGTGACCTTGGCAACCGTACGTCAATCAACGTAACGGATGCATCAGGTAAGCCAGTAGAAGAAGAGCTGCTTAAGTCTATGGTTCCGGTATTAGCGCATATTGCTGACCAAACCAAAGATGACAAAGAAGCGAAAGCTGAGTAGTCATTCAAGCCGTCACAAGCTGAGTTAAATCAGCCTTGTGATTAGCAAAAGCAAATAAAAAAGAGGACACACTGTGTCCTCTTTTTTATTGTATTCGTTGTCATCAGGCTACATTGGTCAATCAAAATTGGTCAATCAAGCTGATTAGCCAAAGCAAAAGGCTATGCGTCTTTATTGTCTTTGGATTCTTCTTTTTCAGCTTTCTCTTGGTTAAGTTTATCCGAGCGATTGAGCTTATCTAAATCTCGCTCAGTTTTACCACGCCCCGTCAGATCCATATTGGCTGTCTGTTTGAGCGCTGCGATGTTACCCACAACAACGCTAACTACGATGATGATGATAACCCAAGGGTTTGTAAGCCACTCCAACATAAGCGCTCCTAATGACTGATATTCGCTACGAAGCGTGCATAGATCTCGTCTAGCTGCTCCATAATAATCTCATACCCTAATACTGGCTTAGATTGGAGTTGCTTGCCAAGTAAAGTCGGAGATAACTGTGATAAACACGACTCCGATACTTTGCGATGGCTGATATGCCATGGTTCGATCGCCACACCACCCAAATCTTGGCTGTAAGGAAAGAAGAAACCAAATTGTGCAGCATGAACTGATAGCCATTGGTAAAACGATTGCTGGTGGCCAGTAAGGTATTCCCATGGTTCTAATTGCAGATGTATGCCTTCAGGTAAGTGGTTACGAGCAAAGACATCGAAGTCACAACCCCAATGATGACGACTCGCGCCGGGAAGCGCAGACCATCTCAGGATAGCCGATAGCTTTTGTTGTTCGGTCAGTTTTGAAGCATCAAGAGGTTGGCTTTCTGAATCTAATATCGGAGCTTCGCCAGAAAACTTACGGTTCCAAATCAGAGATTGCCTTTCATAGTCGCGAAAGCCACTGGCAATCTCCATTTTAAAACCATCGAGCTGAGCAGCTTCAATCAAATTATTCAGGTCATTCTTAACCTCACTGTGGACCAAGAAGGTCTTGGTGCCGATCAGGCTAGGCTCTAGATGAGAATCTGATTGTCCGGTAAGCTGCTCTGGTGTCATAACGAGTCTCTCAATAATTGGATGCTATGAATCGCTGATGAAAGACTATTTAGCGAATAGGTTCACTAATGTTCTTTCGTACATGTCAGTTAGCTTTTCTAAATCGGCTACCTTCACGCATTCGTTAACCTTGTGAATCGTTGCATTCACAGGGCCTAGTTCAACCACTTGTCCGCCCATACGTGCAATAAAGCGACCATCAGATGTACCGCCAGTCGTTAGCAGTGCTGGTTTCACATCATTGACGTGACCCACTGCATCAACAATAGCATCAAGCAGTGAACCTGCGTCTGTTAAGAACGGGTCGCCATTGAATGTCCATCTTAGGTCGTATTCGAAATCATACTTGTCGAGTGTCGTTGTGATGCGCTCGACGATGATGTCGTTGCTTAACTCTGTACTAAAGCGTAGGTTAAACTGAACATTAAACTCACCAGGGATCACGTTTGAAGCACCAGTACCCGCACTCACATTTGGAATTTGGAAACTGGTTGGCGGGAAGTAATCATTACCTTTATCCCACTCAGTTGTTGCTAGCTCATTAATAGCAAGCAGAGAGCTGTGTACTGGGTTGTTTGCTAGGTGAGGGTAGGCAACATGACCTTGTGTGCCTTTAATCGTTAGGTCGCCAGTGATAGAGCCACGACGGCCGTTCTTCACGACATCACCCACGAACTCAGTGCTCGATGGTTCACCAACGATACACATATCGATGTTTTCACCGCGCGCCATTAATGCTTCAACAACACGTACAGTACCGTTGATGAAAGGACCTTCCTCATCTGAAGTGATCAGGAAACCAATTGAGCCTGTGTGGTCTGGGTGTTTGGCAATGAACTGCTCGACGGCAACAATCATTGAAGCCAGAGAGCCTTTCATATCAGCAGCGCCACGGCCATGTAGGAAACCGTCTACGATAGTCGGTTCGAATGGCTTAGTGTTCCACTGTTCGATTGGGCCTGCAGGTACCACATCAGTGTGACCAGCAAAAGCAAACAGAGGCGCTTCAGTACCACGACGAGCCCAGAAGTTGGTCGTATCTTCAAATACCATCACTTCGATTTCAAAACCGAGTGCTTTTAAGCGTTCAATCATCAGGTCTTGGCAGCCTGCATCTTCTGGTGTTACCGATTGACGGCTGATTAGGTCTTTTGCCAGAGCCAAAGTTGGGCTATCTGTCATCCTTGAGTTCCTTGTTTAAATAAAACGTCTAGTCATTAATTTTTAGGCGCTGATTCACTGATCAACGTCCTGTTGTCTGTCTATGTAAATACAACGATCTAAGCAAAAATAGCCGCGTATTGGTCGGCTTTAAATCCGATGTGAAGCTTACCCTCAACTTTTAAGATTGGGCGCTTGATCATTGCAGGTTGTTCAACAAGCAAAGTCACCGCTTTTTCTTCTGTTAGGGTGTCTTTCTGTTCTTGATAAAGTTGGCGATAAGTCGTACCACGTTTGTTTAGCACAAGCTCCCAACCTAGCTCAGAGCAGAAGCTTGTTACTAGCTCTTCTGTGATGCCTTGTTTGCGATAATCGTGAAATTCGAACTCGATACCTTCAGCTTCGAGCCATTTCTTTGCTTTTTTAATGGTGTCGCAATTTGGGATACCAAACATGGTGATAGTCATTATTCTTCCTTTGAGTGATTTTATTTCATTGTTATGAGTTGAATCCTATCAGGAAGCAGCAACTCAGACAAAATAGAGTGATGAATATTTCATAGAGTGAAAAAAAAGCGTAAGAAAATGTCACTATTGGAGACTTATTGATCAGCCTCAACATGTTGTCAGCGAAAAAAGAAATAATTGAGCTGCACATATATAGGAGGTGTCAATGGAGTTGAGTCCTGTTTTTGCAAGGCGGCTATATTTAGCATTGTTAGTGGAAAGCCTTGATAGGCCAAATGTGCCTAAACTCATCGAAAAAACGGGGTGGCCTCGTCGTACTATTCAAGATGTACTCAAGGCGTTACCGGGGATCGGTATCGAACTTATGTTTGTTCAAGATGGGCGACGTCATAATGATGGCTATTACCAGTTATCCGACTGGGGGCCATTTGACAGTCAATGGGTTATCCAGCGTAAAGGCGATATAGCAACAAGCCTTGGATTTAGTGCATAAGCCAGCGAAAGCTGGCTTTCTTTTTTTAGAATAGAAATAGTAGGGAGCATCTCGCTAATATGAGTTGTGAGCTACCCCATTACGTTTCTATTTACTTACACAGATAGGCAGTTCCCAGCATAGTCACGGATGTGGAAAAATCTTGGGGAAGTGTGAATATCACGGTATCTGCGCCTAGCTCAATCGTATTCGACTTGAGTTGATTCATGGCGCCTTGAATCAATGTGTCATTTGGGTAAAACAGGTAGTTGTACCAATGGCCTTCGCTGCCTGTGACTTCCCCTTTATACTGACATTTATCGATATTAATCACGCCATGGTAATCCATTTGCACGTTGGCAGCTTCGCTATGAGGCGTTGATGTCGGTGTCGTGCAACCGAGTAACACGCTACTCATAGCCAAAGCGATTAATTCCTTTTTCATACGCTTATCCTGTTATTTCATCAAATAAATCGCGAAGCCTATCCAGCTAGCGAACAATAATAACCACGGCAATTTACTGGCGTGATTTGATGTTGTTTCATTATCCAAGTCGACATTCTGTTCTTGGTCTTGGTCTTGGTTCGCTTGTAGAGTCTGCTTCTCTTTCTGTACGCGCTTTTTAGCTTTATCGGCTTGGCGGCTGCGTTCTTTTTGCTGTTTCTTGTACAGTGCGATGCCTTTCTCGATACCCTGAGCAATCAGTTTAGTTTGTTCTTTGGTTTGAGCTGGCTTTTGAGTCGCTTTGGCTATCTTCAGTGCTTCCTGTTGAGATTCAACAGAGGGCGTATTAGTTTTGTTTTTCATACTGAGTTCGACAATTAAAACGGATTGGCTACTAAGATAACGCAAAGCTAGTTAAGTATGAATGATTTGCGTTAAAGTGTTGGTTTGAAAATAAGTGAAAGTGAGATTTGTGCGGTACTCCATAGAACAATACGACAAGCACGGCTTTTTGAAAGCTCCAATCTTGCTCTGGCTAGGTTGGTTGTTTCTTGCGAAAGCCTTGGTCGTTTTCATTGTTGCAGGCGCAAGCCGAGAATCGGGAACCGATATTCTTGAGATAATCTACCCAGACCATCAGATGTTTTATGTCGGGATCGCGTTGAGTGTGCCTAGTTTGCTGCTGATGTGGTTATTTGGGCTAAGATCGCCAGATAGAAAGCGCCTTAACAAAGTCGTGTCATGGGGACGTTGGGTTACCATGATGGCTATCTTGGCACAGGGCTCCCATACGATTTATTTAATCTATTTGGATAACGGATGGTTCCGTTGGTCAAATGGCATCACCCTATTGTTGCTGCTGTGGTTAGCGCTTTATCTAACCAATAGCCATGCTGCAAGGGATTGCTTTAAAATGGTTGAGCTCGAAGACTGATTCTCATCAAAACATTTGTCCCATTCCCAATTATACTTAGAAGCTAAAAAATGAAAGGATTAATCTATGCTTAATGTTTCAAATGAGCAGCCTAACGTTCAAAGTGCTATTTTGCCTGAAGCTGGGCCTTTCGCGCTTTACGTTCAACTTAAAGTGAACGCTAATACTGCTAATGTACTAGCAGAAATTCAAAAGCTTCCGACTCTAATCGACGAACTAAACCAAACTCAGCCTGATGCGAACTTAACGGCATCGGTTGCGTTCTCAAAAGCTTTTTGGGATAAGTTCGAGCAAGCAGCGCCCGCTGATTTGATCGACTTCCCTGTGCTGGGTGAAGGTGATATCACCGCGCCGAGCACACTGTCTGATGTTCTGATTCACTGTCATTCAAACCGACATGATCTGCACTTCTTTATCTTGCGTAAATTGCTATCTGAAGTAGCAGCTGATGTTGAAGTGGTTGATGAAACTTATGGTTACCGCTTCCTAGACTCTCGTGACATGACAGACTTTGTTGATGGCACTGAAAACCCGAAAGACGCACAACGTGCTGAAGTTGCTATTGTGCCTGAGGGTGAATTCGCTGGTGGTAGTTATGTGATGGTGCAGCGTTTTGTGCACAATCTGCCAGCTTGGAATCGCTTGAATGTGTCGGCACAAGAGAAAGTGATTGGCCGAACTAAACCTGATTCAATTGAGTTAGATGATGTTCCTGCGGCGTCTCACGTTGGCCGTGTGGATATCAAAGAAGAAGGCAAGGGGCTTAAGATTGTTCGCCACAGTCTACCTTACGGTACTGCTACGGGCGACCACGGCTTATTGTTCATTGCTTACTGTAACGTTCGTCATAACTTCGATGCGATGTTAGAGAGCATGTACGGCGTAACTGATGGCAAAACAGACCAACTGCTTCGCTTTACTAAAGCGGTGACTGGCGCGTATTACTTTGCTCCTTCAACTGAGATGTTGAGTGCATTAACGATTAAGTAAGTCGTCTCAAAAAGAATAAACAAAGGGAGCCTCAGGGCTAATGCCGTTCACTTAAG
>NZ_JBFRKQ010000073.1:0-886 GCF_041469505.1 Vibrio sp. 10N.286.49.E11 | reverse complement strand
ACCTTAATCCTTATTTGTTATGTTTTTAATCACAACACCAAATTCATTCTTTTTCTTTGATGCTTGTTTTAGTTTTATGTCTGTCCCGCTTACTAGTCGTTTTATTATGTCAATATTTATACTTGGGCACCTTAGCCCGAATATAATGGACTTTATCTTCCCTGGTATTTCCTGAACAGTCCCACCCTTGTTAGGGTAGATTACTCTCCACTCTTGCTCATACTCCCATTCGGGTGACTTAGTCCAAAGAATTCTGTTTACGACCGATTGCCCATTCTTCTTAATAAATGCGTACTTATTGAACGATGGGTAAGATGCCGCGTATTTTACTTTCTGAGTAAAACTTTCATTAGCTAAGTCATTTCCTGATTTTCTTTCAAACTCAATGCAGATTCCCTTGTGATCGTCGGCATAGTGAGCCCACAACAGCAAGTTTTCAGCACTAGAACTTAGAGATAAGATTCCAGCAGAAGAAACATAGTTCTTAATTTTTTCGTTGACGTTTACTATAACCCTATTCACCTCATCTTCAGATGAAATGCCATGTGTTTCTTCCAGATACGCCATATCAATAGAACTCAACTTGCCAACACGGGGATTAATATTGAACTCCGTATCATAAGGATCATTGAACATTTCGGGCTTAGGAAAAAAGATACGATTATTGGCTATAATATCCAAAGTAAAAGAGTCGACAGCTCGATATTTATACAAGCTATCAACAAATTCATCATTCATTCGTTATCCTCAAAAACATAACGCCCTGCTAAGGGGTGAGCAACGCAATACCGATGCCGCCGCAAACCACCTTAATCACTAAATTCAACGCATAGTAAAAATGCCACGCGTTGCGAATCCCTCTTGAGCAGTTTGTTGAACGAAGCCG
>NZ_JBFRKQ010000072.1:0-41996 GCF_041469505.1 Vibrio sp. 10N.286.49.E11 | reverse complement strand
TCCTCCTACTCGATTTAATTCTGTAGATAATCAGGTCATGCGTACGCGCAGCGCAGTTTCATGATTTCACTATTTATTTCTTTCACTGTTTGAAAGTGACGTTTTTCTGCTCGGTCTGGTAGCACTAGCTTACCGTTATCAAACTCAAATTTTCCTACGCCGTAAATGTAGATTCGTCCTTTGAAAAGTCGACTTACATGTTTAGCAATCATACTCGGTGTATAGCGCTTAAACAGTCTCATTCTTAATTATCCTTATATTTACCTAGCCTGCATATTATAGAAAAACTCCGAGATAATAATTGTGATAAGCATGGAGTTATATGCAGTAGCGTTGACGTTAATTAGATATTTGTGCTGTTCTAAGCACTTTCTTCAGTAAATATCTATTTTTACGTGAGCTCCTCCCCAAAATAATATTGAGTAGTGAACTGCCGTGAACTTTTCTGTTCAGTATTAAGCAGTGATAATGTTACAAGTATAAGAATAGGCGGGATTTTTTTGTTTGTGTAATCAAATTGTAAATTTCGGACAAAAAAAAGCCCGTCTAAAACGGGCGAATAGTCACAGATGCATTACACAAAAGTGGATACTGATGTTACTCAGTGGATTCACTTGCACTGATTTGCTTAATAGCTAGTCAGTAAATTTACAATAACGCAAATTTAACTTTGTGACTACTTATGCTTTTATTTTGAGTAACTATTTATAAATGGTGTGTTCTTCTTATGACGAGGTTCACACTAAAAATGTACTCAATGAAATATTAAAATGAAGTTTGCGAAGCATGATCTAAACGATCATCGACTGATGTCCGCGACGGTCGGTGCACATAGCGCCATAAGATCATTGAGATCCAGCGCAACGCCAGCCATTCGGTCGCCGGAGCTAATGGTTACGGTCGAGTTGTTTTGAATGGAAGGATCAAAAATGATCGGCATGTGTCTCTTGAGAGCGAGCGGGCCAACACAACCCACTTTAAAGCCAGTGATTGTTTCAACATCAGAGAGAGACACGCAGGTCATTCGACGGCAATTCAGTACCGAGCGTACTTTCTTGGGGTCGACAGAGCGATCGCCAGCAGTACAGGCTAACGCATACTGGTTGCCCATATCCTTGAGCAGGATGCACTTCACCATTTGAGAGGCGTCGATGCCTCGCTCTTGTGCAGTTTCTTCAATGCTGGTGGTTGGCTTGCTTTGCATCAGCAGGCGATAATTCACCTGCTGTTGATCCAGCCATTGTGTAATCTGCGTTTCCACGTGGTTACTCGTCGTCAAGGCTGTACGGCAGTGGCAGGATATTCCATGTTTGATCAGGCTGCGCGGTCAGTCGCAGCTGAACATCGTCATCAAGGTTGTTTGGCAGTACCATCAAACCAATCGCTCGGTTATCAGCAAATTGATAGACGTTTAATAGTCGGCCTGCGCCACGCCAGTTCTCACCCACACTACGTTCCAGTTCAATAGGGTTTTCTAACGACAGCACGTCCGCAGTTGTGCCCGACACAATGCGCATCTCACGCTTGTTCATGCCACGGTACTTAGCACGAGCAACCGTTTCTTGACCTGTGTAACAGCCTTTTGAAAAGCTGATACCGCCAATCGCTTGCAGGTTAAGCGCTTGAGGGATGTGCTCGTTTTGCTCTGCTTTCGATAGGTTAGGCTGAGCATCAAGAATTTCATGATATTGCCAAAGTGTTTCTGATACTTTCTCCGCAGCGCTGTTTGATACCAAGGCTTCAGCGGCTTCTTCTGTCACAAGTAGAGCCCAGCGGTTATCTGCAACTTGAACCGCTGTACCACCAGAGATAGCACGCACATTACCTTGGCTTTCTGAAATAGAATCAATGTATTGATTAGCTGACGAACCCATCACACCGATAACAACGTCAGACGTTTGCTCGATATCGACCTTAGAGAACACCGCGTACTTCTTGATTTCAACGAGCTCGACTTCAATCGCTGATTTAGGTTGCATGAGTGCGTAGCCACCGTTGTGGTGGAACAAACGAAAGATACTCCATACCTTTCCTTTTGCATCACAGTGCGCGCCTAATGTGGATTCATCATTAGGAAGAGTGACGACATCGCACGTTACTTGACCCTGTAGGTACGACTTTTTGTCATCGCCTATCATGGTAATTGCACTCCAGTCTGATACGTGTGTCATCATCAGTTCTGGAAGCGATTCATTTTGCGTATGAGCGAGTGGCTGAAATATGTTTTTCCAATCCATTTTATCTTTCCTAAGAATTTTATTTGGCTCTATGTTAATCCGGTTCTGTTTCTTTGTCAGCCTAGGTTTTTTTGTGAGCTTAGATAGGGACTGTGACTCACATAGTAGTTGCAAGGCGTATGACTTGTTACACTCCGAGAAAGAAAAATTATAGGTGAGGATAGCCAATGTACACTGCAGAGCAGAAAGCACGAATTAAATGGGGTTGCCGTCGCGGCATGTTAGAACTTGATGTAGTCATCATGCCATTTTTCGAAGAGTGTTTTGATTCATTGCAAGAGCAGGAACAGCGCGAGTTTGTTTCTCTATTAGAGTGTGATGATCCAGATTTGTTTACTTGGGTAATGGGCCACGGACGCAGTGAAAACCTAGGCCATGCATCAATGGTTGATAAAATTGTCGCACACAACCTCAGCAAGGTTCGTTAAGCTTCAGCTTAACCCTTCGTATTCCGCATTATTTGCAAAAGGCACTATTTTGGGGTGCCTTTTGTTTTTCATCGTCCTGTCTTCTATTCCACTTGCCGCCAGCCTTTATTGCTTAGCTTTAATGATCCGCTTGTTCAGAAACAATCATGTGATTCTAAATAGTGTCTATGGGCGTTTTGATTACAGAGAGGATGGTGATATTCGACTCAATGACCGAACTTACCGACTCAAGTCCGTTGATAAGATCTGGGCGCAGTTCTTCGTTAAATTGCAGTTTGAATGTGGGCACTCGGTACTGCTTTGGCGGGACAGCTGTTGCGAGCGAGAATATCGCCATTTTCTGGCGAACTTACAACGAGCGCGCTAGAGAAGCCAAACTATTCGATGAAAGAAAGTATTAGATAAAAGAAAGCGTTAGACAAAAGAAAAGGGAGCACTCGGCTCCCTTTCGTTTAATCATTTTCCGCTGACGGCTAATTCGCTAAGCACGTTTAACCAATTATTATGATTGGCGTTTCTCTGGCGTCAGAATCGTTGGGCCACTGTCTTCTGCAAGTTCAGGGTAATCCAACGTGTAGTGGAGGCCGCGGCTCTCTTTACGTTGCATTGCACAACGAACCATTAGCTCTGCCACTTGTAGCAAGTTACGCAGTTCTAATAGGTTATTCGAAACCTTGAAGTAGCTGTAGTACTCATGAGTTTCTTGTTGCAGCATCTGAATGCGACGCAATGCTCGCTCTAGTCGTTTATCCGTTCGAACAATGCCCATGTAATCCCACATGAATAGGCGCAGTTCGTGCCAGTTGTGTTGAATGATAACTTCTTCATCACTGTTGGTGACCTGGCTTTCATCCCATGCTGGCAGTTCAGCGCACAGTTGAGATTGGTCGATGTTCTCAACGATATCTTTTGCTGCTGCCCATGCGTAAACCACACACTCAAGCAGTGAGTTAGAAGCCATTCGGTTTGCACCGTGTAAGCCGGTGTAGCTCACTTCGCCAATCGCATACAAGTTCGTTAGGTCGGTTTGACCCTGCTTATTCACCATGACACCACCACACGTGTAGTGAGCGGCTGGTACGATAGGGATCGGCTCTTTGGTCATGTCGATGCCCAAGTCCATCAAGCGAGTATGGATCATCGGGAAGTGCGCTGTGATGAATTCTTCAGGCTTGTGGCTGATATCAACATACATACAGTCGGCACCTAAGCGCTTCATTTCGAAGTCAATTGCACGAGCAACCACATCACGTGGCGCCAGTTCACCGCGCTCATCGAAGTCCTTCATAAAGCGAGAACCATCTGGACGACGCAAGTAAGCACCTTCACCACGCAGTGCTTCCGTTAGTAGGAAGTTACGCGCTTCTGGGTGGAATAAACAAGTTGGGTGGAACTGGTTGAACTCAAGGTTTGCCACACGACAACCCGCACGCCAAGCGATAGCAATACCATCACCTGAAGAAACATCTGGGTTAGAGGTGTATTGGTAAACCTTTGAAGCGCCGCCTGTTGCTAATACAACAAACTTAGCGCGCACGGTTTCAACATGTTCTTGGTTACGGTTCCAAATGTAGGCACCGATCACCTTGTCTTTTGAACCACCAATCTTATCTTCCGTGATCAAATCCAGCGCATTGTGGCGCTCGAAGATCTCGATATTTGGGTGGTTGTTGACGTTATCTTGTAGTGAGGTTTGCATCGCCATGCCAGTTGCATCGGCAGCGTGCAGAATTCTGCGGTGACTGTGGCCACCCTCACGAGTGAGGTGATATTTTGGTTGGCCTTCTGTGCTGTTCTCATCTTTATCAAATGGAACACCACCATCAATCAGCCATTGCACACACTCTTTCGCATTTTCAGCAATGAATTGAACTGTATCTTCTTCGCATAACCCAGCCCCAGCGATTTGAGTATCCTCTACATGAGACTCAATACTGTCCGACTCATCGAACACCGCGGCGATACCACCTTGTGCGTAATACGTCGATCCTTCGCTGCGTGGTCCTTTGCTTAATACAATTACTTTTGCATGTTCTGCTACGCGTAAGGCTAATGACAAGCCTGCCGCACCACTTCCTACCACTAATACATCACACTGATGTTCACGGTTTGCGTTCATAAAACTTATTAAATCCCGGGCTATAGTCGAGTTGTCCACTCTCAATTGACTTTGTCTTGTTTTAGGAGTTTGGCTAAGACTGTTATAATCTCTCCAGAGTCATCCTTAAACGCTATGCAAAATCAATATATAGACAGCTATCTAGAAATATTTAATTGCTCAATACCATTGCTTTTGCTCAAGTTTCCCCAAATTGATAGGGATAGCTATTTTTATTACATCACATTGTGAAACAATAATGGCAAATAATTTTAAGAAAGTTGGAACTTTCGGTATTTGGCTTAGTCACAATAGTGCTCTTGTAGACGGTGGTGTCAATACTACATTTCGCATAATTAGTACCCATATCTGTGAAGGTGAGGGTTATAACAATAGGAGTACCCGCTCGAATGAACGAGCAGCTAACCGATCAAGTGTTGATTGAGCGAGTTCAGAGTGGAGATAAGCAGGCATTTAACTTACTAGTGGTTAAGTATCAAAACAAAGTTTGTAATCTTATCTCTCGATACGTGAATAATTCCGGTGATGTACCTGATGTAGCACAAGAAGCTTTTATTAAAGCTTACCGCGCGATACCTAACTTTCGTGGCGAGAGTGCCTTCTATACATGGTTATACCGAATTGCCGTGAACACCGCTAAAAATCATATCGTTGCCCAAAGCCGTAGGCCGCCAGCAACCGATGTAGATGCAGAAGATGCAGATTATTACGAAACAGGCAGCGCGTTAAAAGAAATATCGAACCCTGAGAACTTAACGCTGTCTAAAGAATTGAAACAAGTTGTTTTTGGAGCGATTGAAGCGCTACCAGAAGACTTAAAAACTGCAATGACGTTGCGAGAGCTCGAAGGTTTGAGCTACGAAGAGATTGCAGAAGTAATGGATTGCCCTGTAGGAACCGTACGTTCGCGTATTTTCCGAGCTCGTGAAGCGGTGGAAAAGAAAATCAAACCTCTTTTGCAACGCTAGAACTTGTAATAATTATGGTGAAAATAATGGCTGATAAAGAAAAGCTTTCGGCACTCATGGATGGTGAAACGATCGATAAAGCTCTCATTGTAGATCTAGAATCTGATCAAGAAAGCATGGATACTTGGCAGAGTTACCATTTAATTGGTGATGTTATGCGTGGGGATTCGCCAGAAACTCCAGAGTGGAACATTGCTAATAGTGTAGCGGCAGCGCTTGAGAACGAGCCTGCACATGGTTCAATGTCGAACCTGCACCAAGTGAATGTTGAACCTACTGTTGCTCCAATTGAAGAGCAACCTAAACCTCAGCAAGCGAAGCGTCAGCTTCCGGCGTGGTTACAACAGTTTGGACAAGTTGCCGTGGCAGCGTGTGTTTCATTAGCCGTTGTATTAGGTGTTCAACAATATGGTGGTAGCGACCCTGCAGCACCAGAGCAGTTGCCTGTACTCCAGACGATTCCATTTGCCGGTTCTGCGGAACCAGTAAGTTTAACGCGTGACTCTGTTGAGAAACCAGCATCTGAAGCTAACTTGCAAGAGCAGCGCAAACGCGTTCATGCATTGTTAGAAGATTATGAGCTGCAGCTAAGATTAAACAGTGATGCATCGCCAATGCAAGATGCACATCTAGAATCGGACATTGAATGAAGAAAATCCTGGTCAGTGCACTGACACTGTTCAGCTTGATGTCTCCAACAGCCTTTGCAGAGGAAACCACTGCAAAGGCCTTGTTGCATCAAATGAACGAGGCCAGTCAGCATCTAAATTACGAACTCTCCTACATTTTGATAAAGAAGAGCAGTATTGAGCCTCTTGTTTATCGCCATGCGGTTAACGACGACCAACAACTTGCACACCTTGTTTATCTAAGCGGCCCTGTTCGTGAAGTCATTCGACGTGGCAACGAAGTTAGCTACATCGAGCCGGGTACAGAGCCATTTACGATTCAGTCAGGCAGCATGGTTGCGCCTGTTATTCCGATGATTAATCGAGATATCGAATCTCTGAATCAGTACTACGACTTTGTGAAAGTTGGTCGCTCTCGTGAAGCAGGTAGCACCACTCAAGTGCTGCGTGTCGTGCCGAAAGATGGCCTTCGCTACTCTTACGTGGTTTGGGTAGACGAAAAAACGAATCTTCCTTTGCGTGCCGACCTTTTGGATCGTGATGGCGAAGTGCTTGAACAGTACCGCACTATCTCTTACGTGGTGAACGATAAGATTGCTGAGGCTATGGGTGGCTTGAGCCAAGCTCAATTACCGAAAGTTTTATCATTACCGGAAGGCTTAGTGAGTGAAACTAACTGGCAAGCGTCGTGGATTCCTGAAGGGTTTAAATCAAAAGAGCTTAGCCGCTATCAAATGGCTGCGACCGATAAAATGGTTGAAAGTCAGCTTTTCAGTGATGGACTGTTTAACTTTTCGGTTTATATCGCGGAAAAAGATGAGCATTCATTGAAAGGGCAGCTGGTGCGTCAAGGGCGTAGAACCTTGCACAGCTTAGTGATTGGCGATAAAGAGATCTCTGTGGTTGGTGACATTCCGCCGGCAACTGCAAAACGTATTGCTCAGTCAGTTACATTTAATAAATCGGTACAAGCGCAATGATGACCGCGCTGGCGACCGTTAGCTCGGTTGAACAAAAAGGTAAGCAATACTTTGTTCAATTGAGCTGCGAACAACAAACCAGTTGTAGCAGCTGTTCTTCTCAAAAAAACTGCGGTACGGGTATTGTGACCAAGGCTGTTGGCAATAAATCTTTGTTTTGGCAGCTTAAAACCAAAAGCTTAGTCAAAGCTGGACAAATCGTAGAAATTGGCTTTCCAGAAAAAAGCCTACTTCAGTCGGCGGCGATTGTTTATCTCATCCCACTTTTCATGTTGATGATTGGTGCTGGTTTTGGGCAACTCTTGTTACAACCCTTACTCCAGGGGGGCGAGGGCATTGTTATCTTAAGTGCAGCACTGTTTACTGCTGGTGGGATTGCCTTAGCGAAGCGGTTAGCCAAACCCATGGAAGACAAATCCAAGCAAGAAGTCGTCTTGATTCGAATCCTAGGTGAGTCTCTCGTCTAATTTATGATGCTTCTTGCCCTTAAATTGGGTAGAATCTGCCAACTTGATTGAAATGCCGCCACCAATGCTGACTGTAGATTGGACGCGTCGCGGCTTTCTTATTATCCCTATTCAAAGAGTTTAGTCACACCAAGCCTATGAAGCACATTCGTAATTTTTCGATTATCGCCCACATCGACCACGGTAAGTCGACCCTTTCTGACCGCTTAATCCAAGTTTGTGGAGGATTAAGTGAACGTGAGATGGCAGCTCAAGTCCTCGATTCTATGGATATAGAACGCGAGCGTGGTATTACAATTAAAGCGCAGAGTGTGACTTTAGATTACAAAGCTAAAGATGGTGAAACTTACCAACTTAACTTTATCGACACTCCTGGACACGTAGACTTCTCTTACGAAGTATCTCGTTCTCTAGCGGCTTGTGAAGGCGCACTACTTGTAGTGGATGCTGGCCAAGGTGTTGAAGCACAAACTCTAGCAAACTGTTACACAGCAATCGAAATGGAACTGGAAGTAGTGCCAATCTTGAACAAGATTGACCTACCAGCTGCTGAACCAGAACGTGTTGCTGAAGAAATCGAAGAGATCGTTGGCATCGATGCGATGGAAGCGACTCGCTGTTCTGCGAAAACAGGTTTGGGTGTTGATGATGTTCTAGAAAACATCGTGACGGCAATCCCGCCACCGGAAGGTGATCCTGAAGCGCCTCTACAAGCGTTGATCATTGACTCTTGGTTCGATAACTACCTTGGCGTAGTTTCTTTGGTTCGTATCAAAAACGGTAAGCTGAAGAAGAACGATAAGATCAAAGTAATGTCGACAGACCAAGTATGGGGTGTTGACCGTCTAGGTATCTTCACGCCTAAGCAAATCGATACTACAGAGCTAAATACTGGCGAAGTAGGTTGGGTTGTTTGTGGTATTAAAGACATCCTAGGTGCACCAGTTGGTGATACGTTGACGCTTGCAAAAGGCGGCAGCACTGAACGTCTACCTGGTTTCCAAAAAGTGAAGCCTCAGGTATACGCTGGTCTATTCCCTGTATCATCTGATGACTACGAAAACTTCCGTGACGCGTTAGGCAAATTAAGCCTGAACGATGCATCACTGTTCTTTGAACCAGAAAGTTCAGCAGCACTTGGTTTTGGTTTCCGTTGTGGCTTCTTAGGAATGCTTCACATGGAGATCATCCAAGAGCGTCTAGAGCGTGAATACGACCTAGACCTAATCACAACTGCTCCAACAGTAGTGTATGAAGTTGTAAAAACAGATAAAACGGTTCTTTACGTTGATAGCCCGGCTAAACTGCCAGCGGTTAATGACCTAGAAGAAATTCGTGAGCCAATTGCACGCTGTAATATTCTGGTACCTTCGGATTACCTAGGTAACGTAATCACACTGTGTGTTGAGAAGCGTGGCGTACAAGTAGACATGGTCTACCACGGTAACCAAGTTGCTGTGACGTACGATCTTCCTATGGCAGAAGTAGTTCTAGACTTCTTCGACCGTCTGAAGTCAACGTCTCGCGGCTATGCATCATTGGATTACAACTTCCAACGTTACGAGCCATCAAACATGGTACGTGTAGACGTACTGCTGAATGGCGAAACAGTTGATGCACTAGCTATCATTACGCACAAAGATATTGCTCAGTCTCGTGGTCGTCTACTGGCAGAGAAGATGAAAGAATTCATCCCTCGTCAGATGTTCGATATCGCGATTCAAGCAGCGATTGGTAACCACATCATTGCTCGTTCTACAGTGAAACAACTGCGTAAGAACGTAATCGCAAAATGTTACGGTGGTGATATCAGTCGTAAGAAGAAACTTCTTAAGAAACAAAAAGAAGGTAAGAAGCGTATGAAGCAGATCGGTAACGTTGAACTGCCTCAAGAAGCTTTCCTTGCAATCCTTCATGTTGGCAAAGACTAGGTATCAATCGCACTAACTATCTGCTGAACATTACTGGTTAAAATCGTTTATTTCTTTGTTGCAAAGATTGCAATTAGGCCCGCTAGTCACTGCACTTTGCGCCTCGAACTAAACGATTTTTCCTGCGTAATCTCCCCAGCATTTAGTCAGCATGATTGATACAGATTAGAAATATTAAGCAGAGTGAAAGGGTTATACTCTTTCACTTTCGTTATTTTTAAAGAAATGAAATTTAAGGGATATCAATGGCTAATACATTTTCGCTTATCTTAGTGATCGTAACTCTAGTGACCGGCATTGTATGGGCGTTGGAAAAGTTTGTGTGGGCGAAGAAGCGCCAGCAAAAGCTTGCTGACGTTGAAGCACAATCGAATGGCCTAGACGCTGAAACTAGCGCAAAAGTTACGGCTCAACCTTGGTGGGTTGAGAACAGTGTGTCCATTTTCCCGGTAATTGCATTTGTTTTGGTTCTGCGTTCATTTATTTATGAACCGTTTCAAATCCCTTCTGGCTCGATGATGCCAACGCTTTTGGTTGGTGACTTCATCTTGGTAGAGAAGTACGCGTACGGTCTAAAAGACCCAGTATGGCGCACTCAACTGGTAGAAACGGGCAAGCCAGAGCGTGGTGATTCAATCGTATTTAAGTACCCACCTCAGCCTAACATCGACTACATCAAGCGTGTTGTTGGTATGCCAGGTGACACCATTCGCTACAGCAGTCGTAAAGAGATCTGCATTCAGGCGAAGGGTACAAGTAGCTGTGAACCAGTGAAACTAAGTAATGTTGAAGAGAGCCAATTTATTCAAGATGGTGTGCCTCTGATTCAGCTGAACGAACAGCTTGGAGACGTAGAACACCAGATTTTAGTTAACCCATTGCGCCGCGATCGTGTGCAAGCATATCAGCCTCGCAATGGTGTTAACGAATGGGTCGTTCCAGAAGGCCAGTACTTTGTGATGGGTGATAACCGTGACAACAGTGCCGATAGCCGTTACTGGGGCTTTGTCCCTGAAGCAAACCTTGTTGGTAAGGCCGTTGCTATTTGGATCAGCTTCGAATTCGAACGCGGTTCAGACAGTGTACTTCCAACATGGATTCCTACTGGTGTGCGTTTTAATCGCATCGGTGGGATTCATTAATCGATCACATAACACATCGAGAGAGCATGAATTCTCCAATTGATAAACTAGAGAGAAAGATTGGCTATCAGTTTAATGATGCCGATCTTATCCACTTGGCGCTGACTCACCGCAGCGCCGCAGGTAAACATAACGAACGTCTTGAGTTTCTGGGCGATTCAATTTTAAGTTTTGTTATCGCTGATGATCTTTACCACCGTTTTCCTAAGGTAAACGAAGGTGATATGAGCCGCATGCGCGCAACATTAGTACGTGGTCATACATTGGCAGAACTAGGTCGTGAATTCGAACTAGGAGATTACTTAAAATTAGGTCCAGGTGAGTTGAAGAGTGGCGGTTTCCGTCGTGATTCTATTCTAGCGGATGCGGTTGAAGCGATCATCGGCGCTGTCTATTTAGATAGTGATACCGAGACGGTTCGCGGCATTATTTTAAGCTGGTACCAATCTCGCCTAGATGCTATTCAGCCTGGAGTATCTCAAAAAGATCCGAAAACTCGCCTACAAGAGTTTTTGCAAGGTCGAAGAAATCCTCTACCTGTCTACACAGTGACTAATATTAAAGGTGAAGCACACAACCAAGAGTTTACGGTTGAGTGTGAAGTGGCAGGTGTGGATAAACCTGTTATCGGTAAAGGCACTAGCCGCCGCAAGGCAGAACAAGCGGCTGCTGAAACAGCATTAGAGCAACTAAGCAATGTCTGATAACAACCAAGATTTCGATATCGATGCATTCTTTTCATCTGATAGCAAAAAAACAGGCCTACCGGAAAACCAACACTGTGGCTTCATCGCTATTGTCGGTCGCCCAAATGTAGGTAAGTCGACGCTTCTGAACCATATTCTGGGTCAGAAGATTTCTATTACATCACGTAAACCACAGACGACACGTCACCGTATTATGGGCGTTGAAACTGAGGGTGATTACCAAGCGATCTTTGTTGATACTCCTGGACTTCATATTGAAGAAAAGCGTGCCATCAACCGCTTGATGAACCGTGCGGCGAACAGCTCATTAAGTGATGTAAACCTAGTATTCTTCCTTGTCGATGGTACTCACTGGACTGACGACGATGAGATGGTTCTGAACAAACTGAAGAAGACTGACTTCCCAATTGTACTTTGCATCAACAAAGTAGATAACGTTCAAGACCGTACTAACGTGATGCAGCACATGATGGAAGTCTCTAAGAAGATGGACTTCATTGATGTAGTGCCAATCTCAGCGAAGCAAGGTAAAAATATTGATGTACTGCGTAAGCACGTACGTGAACATTTACCTAAAGCGACACACCACTTCCCTGAAGAATACGTGACTGATCGCTCGCAACGTTTTATGGCCTCTGAAATTATCCGTGAAAAGCTAATGCGCTTTACGGGTGACGAGCTACCTTACTCGGTAACGGTTGAAATCGAACGTTTCGATTACAACCCAGATAATGATGGCTTCCACATCAATGCACTGATTCTTGTTGAGCGTACAGGCCAGAAGAAAATGGTGATTGGTAAAGCGGGCGAGAAGATCAAAACGATTGGTCGTGAAGCGCGTATCGATATGGAAGAGCTATTCGGCCGTAAGGTTTACCTAGAGACTTGGGTCAAGGTTAAATCTGGCTGGGCTGATGATGAGCGTGCACTTCGCTCGTTAGGCTACATCGACGATCTATAATATATTGAACGTCACTTTCTGAGATTAAGAAAGTTGAACTGAATATAAATCCAAGAGAGAGTGCGAACTCTCTCTTTTTGTATCTGTAATAAGGGTAAGTGATTGAGCGAAGGGTTACAGCGATGCTTTGTGTTGCACCGTCGACCATACAGTGAGTCGAGCCTGATCTTGGACGTCTTCAGCGAAGAGTTCGGTCGGGTGACGTTGATGTCTAAAGGCGCTCGCAGCAAGCGTTCCAATTTGAAAGGTGCATTACAACCTTTTACGCCGCTATTGCTTAAGTGGTCTGGTAATGGTTCGATGAAAACCTTACGCCAAGCTGAACCCATCAGCTTGGGGCTCCCTCTCGCCGGTATTAATCTGTATTCAGGCATGTACGTGAACGAGCTTATCGGTCGGGTATTGATGGCGGAAGTACCGATGCCTGCACTTTTTCACGACTATCTTCATGCTTTAACAGAGCTGGCGCATAATGATAATCCTGAGCCAGCACTGCGTCGCTTTGAGCTGGCTCTATTATCTGCTATGGGTTACGGCGTCGACTTTTTACACTGCGCGGGCACTGGCGAAGCGATTGATCCGAGCATGACTTATCGCTATCGAGAGCAGAAAGGTTTCATCGCTTCAGTACGTCGAGATAACCTGACTTTTATGGGCGATGAACTTATTGCAATCAGCGAACGTAGGTTTATCACTAAAGAGCAGTTAAAAGCGGCAAAACGCTTTACACGCATAGCCTTAAAGCCGTATCTTGGCGGCAAACCATTAAAAAGTAGAGAGCTATTTATGCCAACAATAGCCCTCTCCAGAGCACGGAGTATTGGAAAATGAGCTCAATCCTTTTAGGCGTTAATATCGACCATATTGCAACACTACGTAATGCACGTGGTACTAAATACCCAGATCCAGTACACGCAGCTGAAATCGCTGAACGTGCTGGTGCAGATGGCATTACTATTCACCTGCGTGAAGACCGTCGTCACATCGTTGATCGCGATGTGCGTATTCTGGCTGAAACACTTCAAACTCGCATGAACTTGGAGATGGCCGTAACGGACGAGATGGTTCAAATTGCACTCGATACTAATCCTGAGTTTGTTTGTCTGGTTCCTGAAAAACGTGAAGAGCTAACCACTGAAGGTGGCTTGGACGTAGTTGGTCAACTAGAGAAGATCAAAGCGGCGACACAAAAACTGTCTGCAGCAGGTATCAAGGTATCTCTGTTTATCGATGCTGGCCGTGAGCAAATCGATGCTGCAAAAGCGTGTGGCGCACCGTTCATTGAACTGCACACGGGTCACTATGCTGATGCTAAGACAGAAGAAGATCAACAAGACGAGCTTAAGAAGATCGCAGCAGGCGCAAGCTATGCAGATGACTTAGGTATCACAGTCAATGCGGGTCATGGTCTGACTTACCACAACGTAGCACCGATTGCGGCACTTCCAGAGATCTACGAGCTGAACATCGGTCACTCGATCATGGGACGTGCAGTGTTTGATGGCTTAAACAAAGCCGTTGCAGACATGAAAGCAATCATGGAAACAGCACGTAACAACGCTTAGTTCGGCAAGTCGTCGGCACTAAGCGATGTACAGTTAATCATTAGACAGAAGTTAAGTAGTAGAGGAAACATGGCAGTTGTTGGATTAGGTACAGATATCGCAGAAATCGAACGTGTCGAGAAGGCGCTGTCGCGAAGTGGCGACGCTTTTGCTCAGCGTATTTTGACGGATTCTGAGTTTGAAGTATTCCAACAGTTGAAGCAAAAAGGCCGTTACCTTGCAAAACGTTTTGCTGCTAAAGAAGCTGCATCTAAGGCGTTAGGTACGGGGATTGCGCTGGGTGTTACCTTCCACGACTTTGAGATTTCAAACGATGAGCATGGTAAGCCAGTATTGAGCTTACACAAGAAAGCGCGTGAAATCGCAGAGGCGAATGGCACAACATCGATTCATCTGACTATCTCGGATGAGCGTCACTACGCTGTGGCAACGGTGTTACTCGAATCGTAAACAGATTATCGCGACTTTATATCTAGTGCTCTTGGCTCTAGACAGAAAAAAGCAGAGCTCATGAGCTCTGCTTTTTTATTGGCGGGTAAACCCTCTAAAGAATACTAGTGAGTAACAAGTACCCGCTAGGCCTTCGCCTGTTTCAAGTAGTGAATCGCGGTTGCTTGAACCTTATCTAATTCATCCTGAAGCTCGAAAAGCTCAGGTTCAATGTCTTCAACAGAAGTACCTGAACGCAGCTCTTTCTCTATTGTCGCACATACCGATTTTAGCCTTGGTACGCCGCTGTACGAGCTGCTGCCATGCATCTTGTGAATGATGTGTATCAGCTCTTCAACTGGATAGTCACTGTCTTCTATCGCTTTGTCTGCTGCCTCATACACCTCTGGAATAAAGTCGACGAGCATTTGCAGCATATCGCGTGCGAGGTCTTCTTTATTGGCGGCTTGTTTCATCGCAGCTTGCCAATCAATGATGATGTTTGTGTGCACGCTGGCTTCAGTTTCTGACACCGGACCGTTGTCGACTTCAGCAGAGACCGCTGGGTGGTCTGGATCTATTTTTTCGATGAGCTCAACCTCAGAGGTCGAGCTCCAATGAATCAGAACCTGCTGTAAAACATGCTCTTCAATAGGTTTGGTTAGGTAGTCATCCATGCCCGCTTCAAGCAGTCGATCTCGTTCGCCAATCATTGCATGTGCGGTCACGGCAATTACAGGTGTATTCGCATTGTTCGCCAGTTTTTTGATGTTCTGACAAGCGGTTACACCGTCCATCTGTGGCATTTGAATATCCATGAAGATGATATCAAATGGCGTCTCTGTCGCTTTGTCTATCGCCTGCTGACCACTGGTACAACTGATGACGGTTTCTACACGCTCTTTAAGCAGCGCGTTAATCAACTTAAGGTTGGCTGGGTTGTCGTCTACTGCCATCACAGTAAGCGGTAACTTCTCTTCAGAATGCGTTTCAATCGCTGGTGCAATCAAGGTAGGTGCCTGATTCGATACCAGAGTTTGCAGCAACTTCTTACGAGAAAGAGGCTTGGTGATGCACTGAACATCGACCTCTTTCATTAGTTGCTCACCCAACGCTAGCTCGGTACTTGGTGTACCAATAATCACGTTTTGAGCAATCTTCTTCGCACCGATCGCCCAACCACTCACAGTATCAAATTGATACTCTTGGTTGGCGGCTAGGTTAAGCAGAACGTAGTCATACGAGGTCGTCTCATCTGGCATCACCGAACGATACGTTACCACTAAGCCTTCTTGGGTTAGGATTTGCTGAGTAATCGATGCCGCTTGCATGTTTGGCTCGATAAGCAGCAGTTGTTTGTCTTGCAGACACTGCGTCTCAATCAGCTCTGTCATCGGCATATCAGTCGTTGATAGTCTCAAGGTGAACCAGAAGGTAGAGCCTTGGTGAAGACGACTGGTTAGGCTGATCTCTCCGCCCATTTGGCTGACCAGTTTTTGGGTGATAACCAGACCTAAGCCTGTACCGCCGTAACGACGAGAGATACTTGCATCGGCTTGGCTGAAAGCTTGGAAAAGCTGAGCTTGTTGACGCTCAGAAATACCAATACCCGTATCGCGAACCATGAACTGCAGCTCGATGTTGTCTTCGCTTTGTGAACGCAGCTCAACGCTGATATCAATGTTGCCGCGTTCGGTAAACTTGATTGAGTTACCAACAAGGTTGGTTAGGATCTGCTGAATACGCAGTGGATCGCCCACCACACCTGGCGGTACTTTAGGGTCGATCTTCAGTGTCAGTTCTAGGCCTTTCTCATGAGCGTTGGTTGCTTGAAGGTTTACTACCTCTTCAAGGCTGGCTTGGAATTCAAATGGGATGTTCTCTAGGGCTAATTTACCGGCTTCAAGTTTCGAGAAGTCCAAGATATCGTTGATGATGCTAAGCAGGTTGTTTGCCGAGCGTTCAATGGTTTGCAGGTAATCGGTTTGACTGTTCGATAGGTGAGTCTTGAGCATTTGACGAGTAAAGCCAATCACACCGTTCAGCGGCGTTCTCAATTCGTGAGACATATTCGCTAAGAACTCAGACTTAACACGAGCCGCTTCTTGAGCGCGTTTCTTCGCGATGTCTAACTCAACGTTTTGAATCTCAAGCTGTTCAAGAGTTTCTCGCAAATCTGATGTGGCCTGGTCGATACTGTGCTGCATCTCGACGTGATACTCTGATAGCGATACCGCCATCGCATTGATACCGTTTTTCAGCGAGTCTAGCTCACCATGCATCTTACCTTCGATACGCACATCTAGGTGACCTCGACGAATTCGGTCGACCATGTTTTTCATGTGTGTGATCGGTTGAGTGACATCGTGCATTAAGCGGAACGCAAACACACCCGATAAACCAAGCCCGAGAATCAACACTAAGAATGCAGAGAACACTTCTTGATATTGCTGCAATCGAAGTGATGAAAGATCTAATTCAATCGCAATGTAGCCGATCGCTTGATTAGCTTGAGACTGACCGTTGGCTGAATTGATGTACTGGCCTTCGGCGATGATAGCTGTCCGCAGGATCAGCGTATTATCGAGAAGGTTCGATGAGCTTAAATGCGGGATCGGTTTATCTTTGGGGTAGGTCAGGCTTTCAAAATCGGGGTGGAAGTTTGAGGTTACAAACAACTCATGACGCTCATCAAACACCGCGATACTGCGCACTAGCTTAGAATTCTTTCGATGCGCATAGCTAATAAGCTGACGAACAGACTCTCGACTTTCGAGCTTCATGCCTGATTCACTCGTAATCGCAAGTGGCTCAATGATGCTAGTACCAGTGTTAACCACTTGACCTTCAAGGTCTTGATAGCGGTTAAATGAGAAAAATGCACTCAATAGCAACCCAATAATCAGGGTTGGAGCTAGAGTTAAGGTAATTACACGGGCTCTTAAGCCATATCTGGTCATGTTCTTTAATTACATCGAGGTCTGGATATGGGAAAATAACGCACACAATGGCGGTTAAGTGAACGGTAAGCTTAATCAAAGCCGTGACGTTCGACAATGATTCCAAGACATAATAGTGAGTCCTGGATACCAATTACTTATTAAAAGATACATTAGGCACAAGCAATGGCACGTTTTTTCCAACCAAAAAAGAAAACTCAACTCGAGACCAAGCATCAATCGGTTTTGGTTGAACGAATGGATCACAATGGCGCTGGCATCGCTTATCAAAAGAATAAACCGGTTTTCATTGATGGCGCATTGCCCGGTGAGCAGGTGGTTATTCAACTTACTGAGAGCAAAAGTAAGTTTTCGCGAGCTAAACTCATCAAGTTATTGAAGCCGAGCAAGCAGCGTTTAAAGCCGTTTTGTAAGCACTTTAATCAGTGTGGTGGCTGTCACCTTCAACACCTAGGTTACTCTTCTCAGGTTGAGCATAAATCGCAATCTCTGACGCACCTGATGAGCCAATACCAAACGGCGAACACTGAAGTTGCACAACCTATTGTCGGTGATGAAACCGGTTATCGACGTCGCGCACGTATCAGCCTATTTGTTGATAAGAAGACACAACAGCTTCAATTCGGTTTCCGTAAGAAGCAGAGTAAGCAGATTGAAAACATCACCGACTGTGCCGTGCTTGATCCTCGCCTTAATGTGTTGCTGCCAAAACTGAAAAATTTACTGAACACTTTCAACAGCCTTACGTCTTTAGGACACGTTGAATTGGTGTTGGGCGATACTGGCCCTGTTATGGTGCTACGTCACCTTAAGCCTCTGGTTGAAAAAGATGAGCAAGCGCTGATTGCGTTAGCAAAAGAAGAAGGCGCTACGCTGTATTCGATGCCTGAAACCGATAAGTTGGTTCGCTTAGTCGGCGATACACCTTCTTACAGCGAAACTGGCGTGACGTTACCGTTTGAGCCAAACCACTTTATCCAAGTAAACCAGAAAGTGAATCGGCAGATGGTGGCTCAAGCGATTGAGTGGCTAGAGCCTCAAGCGGATGAGCGAGTGCTAGACCTGTTTTGTGGTCTCGGTAACTTTAGTCTGCCTATCGCGCAACAATCGGCGTTTGTGGTTGGTGTAGAAGGCGTTGATGAAATGGTTCAGCAAGCCGCATCTAATGCAGCGTTAAACCAGTTAAGCAATACAGAATTTTACCAAGCTAACCTTGAAGAAGACTTATCTTCACAGCCTTGGGCAAAAGAGAAATTCGATAAAGTATTGCTTGACCCGGCACGTGCGGGAGCGAGTGGGATCGTTGATCAAATTTCAGCGTTAGGAGCGAAGCGTGTGGTTTATGTTTCGTGTAATCCTGCTACTCTAGCTAGAGATTCTGAGAGCTTAGAAAAACAAGGCTATCAATTAGCCAAACTGGGTATGTTGGACATGTTCCCACACACCAGTCATCTAGAATCTATGGCTCTCTTTATCAAGGCTTAGAGGCCCTTAAACAAGGCTTCAAATGAATCACAAAGGCGCAGGGAAGCCTGCGCTGATATCAATATGGTCGAACTAACTTGGAACCAGTTAGTCATATTGAATTGGGTATAAAACATAATAACTAGGAAGGCATGATGGTTGCGGTACGAAGCGCACATTTAAACCCAAGCGAACAGTTTGAGCTAGAAAGTTGGATTGCGTCATTGAATCAAGACGCAAAAACCTCGAATAAACTGATTAAAGTTTATCGTCACTGTGAAGAACTTTTAAAAGATCACGAGCAAGCATCGCTCTTGCTTTGGCGTGGCCGTGAGATGATCGAAATCTTGGTCACCTTGTCCATGGACCGTGCCACCTTAATTGCTGCACAACTTTTCCCCGTCGTCTCAAGCGGCGTTTTTGAGCGCGAAGCGTTTGAAGAAAGCTACGGTAAAGAAACCGTAAAGTTGATCGATGGCGTTGAAGAAATGGCGGCCTTAGGCCAGTTAAACGTGACCCTTGAAGGCAGTGCTGCCTCGGGTCAAGTTGATAACGTTCGACGCATGCTACTGGCTATGGTCGATGATTTCCGCTGCGTAGTCATCAAACTCGCTGAACGAATCTGTAACCTTATCGAGGTAAAAAAAGCGCCTGATGCTGTGCGTCGCGCGGCCGCAAAAGAGTGTTCTAACATCTATGCCCCACTGGCAAACCGTTTAGGTATCGGCCAACTTAAGTGGGAAATCGAAGATTACGCATTCCGCTACCAACAACCAGATACCTACAAGCAGATTGCAAAACAGCTGTCTGAGCGTCGTATCGTTCGTGAACAATACATCACAGATTTCGTTGATGATTTAACCGCAGAAATGCAGCGTTCAAACATCAATGCTGAAGTGAGTGGCCGACCAAAACACATCTACAGTATCTGGCGCAAAATGCAGAAGAAAGGCTTAGCCTTCGATGAGCTTTTTGACGTACGAGCAGTACGTATTATCGCTGACCAGCTGCAAGACTGTTACGCCGGCCTTGGGGTGGTACACACTAAATACAAGCACCTCCCGAGCGAATTTGATGACTATGTGGCGAACCCTAAGCCAAATGGTTACCAGTCGATTCATACCGTAGTACTTGGCCCTGAAGGCAAGACCATTGAGATTCAGATCCGTACTAAGCAAATGCACGAAGACTCTGAGCTTGGTGTGGCGGCGCACTGGAAGTACAAAGAAGGAGCTTCAAGCGGCCGTAGTGGCTACGATGAGAAAATCACTTGGTTGCGTAAACTTATCGACTGGCAAGAAGAGATGTCGGACTCTGGCGAGATGCTGGATGAGGTACGTAGCCAAGTCTTCGATGACCGTGTATACGCATTTACTCCACGTGGTGACGTGGTCGACTTACCAATGGGCGCAACCCCGTTGGATTTCGCCTACCACATCCACTCGATGGTCGGACACCGCTGTATCGGTGCCAAAGTAGCGGGGCGTATCGTACCGTTCACTCATAAACTATCGATGGGCGATCAAGTTGAGATCATCACGCAGAAAGAGCCGAACCCATCTCGTGACTGGTTAAATCCAACCACAGGTTTTGTTCATTCTGGTCGAGCTCGAGCGAAAATCAACGCTTGGTTCCGCGCACAAAGCCGTGAGAAAAACCTAGAAGCGGGTCGTGATATCCTGGAAGTTGAGCTAGCGAAAGTAGGCGCAACCCTAAAAGATGCTGATCAATACGCACTAAAACGCTTTAACGTGAATACGCCAGACGAACTCTATGCAGGTATTGGTAGTGGCGACTTGCGTATTAACCAAGTGGTTAATCACATCAATGCGCTAGTGAATAAGCCAACGGCGGAAGAAGAAGACAAGAAAGCGCTAGAGAAACTGCTTGAGTCGGAAAACAAGCCGGCACAACAGAGTCGTCCGAAGAAAGATGCGGTAGTGGTTGAGGGCGTTGATAACCTAATGACGCACCTAGCGCGTTGCTGTCAGCCAATCCCAGGTGATGTGATTAAAGGTTACATCACTCAAGGTCGTGGTATCTCAGTGCACCGCGCTGACTGTGAACAGCTAGGCGAGCTAAGCGTGCATGCGCCAGAACGTATCATTGATACCGTTTGGGGTAATGGCTTTGTCGGTTCATACATCCTAACGCTGCGTGTTGAAGCGCTAGAACGTAATGGCTTGTTGAAAGACATCACCTCACTGTTCTCGAATGAAAAGATCAGCGTGACCACAATGAAGAGCCGCATCGACTACAAGCGTCAGCTATCGGTAATGGATTTCGATTTGGAAGTGACCAATATTGAAATTCTGAGTCGCGTTACCAGCCGAGTAGAACAAATCAAAGATGTTATGTCAGTCAAAAGGTTGGGGTAGGCCAAAATACTATCCACGTCATTCCCTACAGTGAGGGACGAACGTGATAGGGAATCTCGTAAAGCGATTTGAGATCCCCAACTCGCTCATTCTTCGCTCTTGGGGATGACGGAAAGAATAGAAAGGTGAGTGGTTTTGGCTGCTCGCCTTTTTTAGTTTTAGAAGACGTTATAAATTTAAAAATCAAAGACAGTGAATAGGAAGAAAACGATGAATCACCCGATTGAACAACTTGAACAGATTATGACTAAGCTGCGCGATCCAGAAGGTGGCTGTCCTTGGGATTTGAAACAAAATTTTGAAACAATTGTGCCGCATACTATCGAAGAAACCTACGAGGTGGTGGACGCGATTCACAACAAAGATTGGCCGAACCTACAAGAAGAGTTGGGTGACTTGTTGTTTCAGGTGATCTTCTATAGCCAGTTAGCGAAAGAACAGGGGTTGTTTGAGTTCTCTGATGTGGTTGATGGCATTAACGAAAAGCTAACACGCCGCCATCCGCATGTGTTTTCTGATACCGAGTTTGCGAGCGATGAAGAAATTAATGCCAACTGGGAAGCTGAAAAAGCCAAAGAAAAAGCTCAGGCAGGCAAAACTCAAGAAAGTATTCTAGACTCAATACCAAACTCTCTACCTGCGCTTTCACGTGCTACAAAGATTCAAATACAGGTAGCGAAATATGGCTTTGATTGGGACTCTATTGGCCCAGTGGCTAATAAGGTTTTAGAGGAAGTCGATGAGGTGCTGGAAGAGGCACTTCAAGTGACGCCAAATGAAGATTTGGTTGAAGAAGAGTTGGGAGACTTGCTGTTTGCGACGGTCAATTTGGTACGACATTTAGGTAAAAACCCAGAATCGGCACTCAATAAAGCCAATCTCAAGTTTTCGCGTCGCTTTAAAGGGGTGGAACAAAAAGTTCGTCAGCAAGATAAAAATTTGACTGACTTTTCACTACAACAGCTTGATTCCATGTGGGATGAAGTCAAAGTGGCGGAGAAAAGATAACCAAAGCTTTTATCATGAATTGATTTGAAGCAAAAAATAAAAAATAGCAGTGTGATAGATTTCACGTTGTGGCGATAAGGGGCTTCTGGTATATTTTCATCCCGTCCAGAAGTAGTCCATTTCCCTCATTCAACCAATTTCAGGTTAAACATGACGACAAATTACATTTTTGTTACTGGCGGGGTTGTATCCTCTCTAGGTAAAGGTATTGCTGCAGCATCTCTTGCAGCTATTTTAGAAGCTCGTGGTCTTAAAGTGACCATGATGAAGCTTGACCCTTACATCAACGTTGATCCAGGCACTATGAGCCCGACTCAGCACGGTGAAGTGTTCGTTACGGAAGATGGCGCTGAAACAGACCTTGACCTTGGTCACTATGAGCGATTCATTCGCACCAAGATGACTAAGCGTAACAACTTCACTGCAGGTCGTGTTTACTCAGACGTACTAGCAAAAGAGCGTCGCGGTGATTACCTAGGTGCAACAATTCAGGTTATCCCACACATCACTAACTCTATCAAAGAGCGTGTAATTTCTGGCGCAGCTGGCCACGATATCGCGATCGTTGAAGTTGGTGGTACGGTTGGTGATATCGAATCTCTACCATTCATGGAAGCGATTCGTCAGCTAGCAGTAGAACTAGGCCGTGAACGCGCAATGTTCATGCACCTTACTCTAGTGCCATACCTAGCAGCTGCGGGCGAAGTGAAAACTAAGCCAACGCAACACTCTGTAAAAGAGCTACTGTCTATTGGTATTCAGCCAGACATCCTAGTTTGTCGTTCAGACCGCAACATTCCTTCGAACGAGCGTAAGAAAATTGCTCTGTTCTGTAATGTGCAAGAAAATGCAGTTATTTCTATGCGCGATGTTGACTCTATCTACAAGATCCCTCAGCTTATTAAAGCTCAAGGTACTGATGAACTTGTATGTAAGCGTTTCGGCATCACAGCTCCAGAAGCAGACCTGTCTGAATGGGAACAAGTAATTTACGAAGAAGCTAACCCAACGGGTGAAGTGACGATTGGTATGGTTGGTAAGTACATTGAACTACCAGACGCATACAAATCAGTAAATGAAGCGCTAAAACACGCGGGCTTGAAAAATCGCCTAAGCGTTAATATTAAATACGTAGATTCACAAGACGTTGAGTCTCGTGGCGTAGAAGTTTTAGAAGGCCTAGATGCAATCCTAGTTCCTGGTGGCTTTGGTGACCGTGGTGTTGAAGGTAAGATTCTTGCTGCTCAATACGCTCGTGAAAACAAAGTACCGTACTTAGGTATCTGTCTAGGTATGCAAGTAGCACTTATCGAGTACGCTCGTAACGTTGCGAAAATGGAAGGGGCACACTCTTCTGAATTCTGTACTGAAACTAAGTACCCAGTTGTTGGTCTTATCACTGAGTGGACTGATGGCGAAGGTAAAGTTGAAGAGCGTACAGAAACATCTGACCTTGGCGGCACAATGCGTCTTGGTTCACAGCTTTGTCACCTAGCGAAAGGGACGAAAGCTTACGAATTATACGGTAGCGCGACGATCCATGAACGTCACCGTCACCGTTACGAAGTGAACAACAATCTTCGTCCACAAATCGAAAAAGCGGGCCTAAAAGTATCGGGTCTATCTGCGGACAAGAAACTGGTTGAAGTTATTGAGAACCCGAACCACCCATGGTTCGTTGCTGCTCAATTCCACCCAGAGTTCACTTCAACACCTCGCGATGGTCACCCATTGTTTGCAGGTTTCGTTAAAGCGGCTGGTGAGTTCCAGCGCGGCGAGTTAGAGAAGTAAAAAGGAATACAGGTAGCTGCGTAAGTTGTGCTGCTACCTTTAAATTTGACATTTATATATTCAACGAGAAGGAAACATTCAATGTCTAAGATCGTTAAAGTTCTAGGTCGTGAAATCATCGATTCACGTGGTAACCCAACTGTAGAAGCTGAAGTACACCTAGAAGGCGGTTTCGTAGGTATGGCTGCTGCTCCATCTGGCGCATCTACTGGTTCTCGCGAAGCTCTTGAGCTACGTGACGGCGACAAATCACGTTTCCTAGGTAAAGGTGTTCTTAAAGCTATTGAAGCTGTAAACGGCCCAATCGCTGAAGCTCTAGTTGGTACTGACGCTAAAGCACAAGCTGACGTTGACCAAATCATGCTTGACCTAGACGGTACTGATAACAAGTCTAAGTTCGGCGCGAACGCTATCCTAGCTGTATCTCTAGCTAACGCAAAAGCTGCTGCTGCTGCGAAAGGCATGCCTCTATACGAGCACATCGCTGAGCTAAACGGTACTGCTGGTCAGTTCTCTATGCCTCTACCAATGATGAACATCATCAACGGTGGTGAGCACGCAGATAACAACGTTGACATCCAAGAGTTCATGATCCAACCAGTTGGCGCTAAAACTCTTAAAGAAGGTCTACGTATCGGCGCTGAAGTATTCCACAACCTAGCTAAAGTTCTTAAGTCTAAAGGCTACAGCACTGCAGTTGGTGATGAAGGTGGTTTCGCTCCTAACCTTAAGTCTAACGCTGAAGCTCTAGAAGTTATCGCAGAAGCTGTTGCAGCTGCTGGTTACGAACTAGGTAAAGACGTTACTCTTGCTATGGACTGTGCAGCATCTGAGTTCTTCGACAAAGAAGCTGGCATCTACAACATGAAGGGCGAAGGTAAAACTTTCACTTCTGAAGAGTTCAACCACTACCTAGCTGAGCTAGCGAACAACTTCCCAATCGTTTCTATCGAAGACGGTCTTGACGAGTCAGATTGGGATGGCTTCAAGCACCAAACTGAACTTCTAGGCGACAAGCTTCAAATCGTTGGTGACGATCTGTTCGTTACAAACACTAAGATTCTTGCTGAAGGTATCGAGAAAGGCGTAGCTAACTCTATCCTTATCAAGTTCAACCAAATCGGTTCTCTAACAGAGACTCTAGCTGCTATCAAGATGGCTAAAGACGCTGGCTACACTGCAGTAATCTCTCACCGTTCTGGCGAAACTGAAGATGCAACTATCGCTGATCTAGCGGTAGGTACAGCTGCAGGTCAAATCAAAACTGGTTCTATGAGCCGTTCTGACCGTGTTGCTAAGTACAACCAACTTATCCGTATCGAAGAAGCTCTAGGTTCTAAAGCTCCTTACAACGGTCTTAAAGAAGTTAAAGGTCAATAATTCGTCCTATTTGGCACTGTAGCTGCGTTAACTGCAGAAGATTCACTAAGTCACATAGGAAACTATGCTCCATAGCTGAATCTTCTTTGTTGCCTTGCTACAGCACCAACTAGTTAGAATTATGCACTAATACTTTTGAATGCCTCGCTTATGCGGGGCATTTTTTTGTCTGTAGAAAACTGAATGAAAGAAGCTCTAGGCTCTAAAGCTCCTCCTTGTCACATATAAAGTTCGTCATTCCCTAGACTGACGAAGGAAGGAGTAGGGAATCTCATTGTTTTCCTGACAATGACTCCCCGACTTATTGATTCCCTGACACCACATATCTCGCACCAATAAGCTCATTATGGTATATATGTGCCTTATTCTAGTTCCTTCTTTTTCAACCGGCGAAAGGTGTTATGCGAATTTTTGCTTTAGTACTGCTCATAGTGTTTGGCTGGCTACAACACACACTGTGGCTCGGTAAAAATGGTATCTCTGATTACTACGGTGTGAACAACGAAATCCAAGTTCAACAGCAAGTAAATGAAAAGCTGCATATTCGAAATGCAGAAATGTTTGCTGAAATTGACGATCTACGCCAAGGCTTAGACGCGATAGAAGAACGCGCACGTCATGAACTTGGAATGGTCAAAGAAGGTGAAACGTTTTATCGCATCATTGGTGAGGAATCCCATTAATGTCGACTCAACTTCAAAGCGTGATTGCCGTTGTACCTGCGGCGGGCGTCGGTAGCCGAATGAAGGCAGACCGCCCTAAGCAATATCTCAAGATTAACGGCTCAACGATTTTAGAGCACACCGTAGATAAATTATTGTCTCATCCACAAGTCTCTCAAATTATCGTCGCGATTAGCGATGATGACCCATACTACCCAGAGCTTGCTCTAAATCAGAACCCACAAGTGATCAGAGTGTCGGGTGGAAGCGAAAGAGCGGACTCCGTACTCTCTGCTTTAGATTACATTGCAGAGCAACAGCTCGGTGAGTGGGTAATGGTGCACGATGCGGCAAGACCTTGTGTCCAGTTGGGTGACATCGATAAGTTGATTTCAGGCGCGATGAACCACGATGTCGGGGCTATTTTGGCCGCGCCCGTTCGTGACACGATGAAGCGAGGTGCCCAAGGGCAGATTGAGCATACCGTTGAACGAGCCGATTTATGGCATGCACTTACGCCGCAAATGTTCAGAGCAAAGCCTCTGTGGAAGGCATTAAGTGAGGCGTTGCAACAAGGCGCTTCAATTACTGATGAAGCCTCAGCCTTTGAATGGAAAGGTTTATCGCCCGCTTTAGTGGCTGGGCGTTCAGATAATTTTAAGATTACTCAGCCAGAAGATTTAGCGCTCGCTGAGTTCTATTTAAGTCAGAATAAGGAATAATGATGATTCGTATTGGCCATGGCTTTGATGTACATAAGTTTGGTGGTGAAGGCCCGGTAATTATTGGTGGCGTGAGCGTCCCTTATGAACAAGGTCTTATTGCACACTCAGACGGTGATGTTGCCCTACATGCGTTATGTGACGCTCTATTGGGTGCGATTGCTGCGGGTGATATTGGTCGTCATTTCCCTGATACCGATGACGAATGGAAAGGTGCGGATAGCCGTGAGCTACTGAAAGATGTTTATCGTCGAGTAAAAGAGCAAGGCTACGTGATTGGTAATGCCGATATTACTATCATGGCGCAAGCACCAAAAATGGCGCCTCATATAGACTCTATGTGCCAAGCTATTGCACAAGACTTAGAAACCAGCATCAGTAATGTGAATGTAAAAGCGACGACCACAGAGCGTTTAGGTTTTACAGGTCGCAAAGAGGGCATCGCATGTGAAGCGGTGGTCCTAATTACCAAAAGTGCGTAAGCACCAACACGAAAAGAACAGCATGTCAGATATTTTATCTTCATTGGCTTATCTAAACGGTAAACCAACTGCGAAAGCAAAACTAAAAGCAAAAGCCGAACACTTTGTCGTTAATGAAGACTTGGGTTTTGAATTTACCGGCGAAGGCGAGCATCTCATGGTTCGCATCCGTAAAACGGGTGAGAACACGAGCTTCGTGGCCAATGAACTGGCTAAAGCTTGCGGTGTTAAGTCGAAAGACGTGAGCTGGGCGGGTTTGAAAGACCGCCACGCTGTGACAGAGCAGTGGTTGAGTGTACACCTACCAAAAGGTGAGCCTGACTTTTCAGGGTTCTTAGCACAGTACCCAAGCATTGAGATCTTGGCGACAGCAAGACACAACAAAAAGTTACGTCCGGGTGATTTAGTTGGCAACCAATTCGAGCTGACTTTGTCTGAAGTAACAGACTGTGATGATGTCGTAAAACGTTTGGAAAAAGTCGCTCAAGTCGGTGTGCCAAATTACTTCGGTGCTCAGCGTTTTGGTAATGAAGGTAACAACTTATCTGAAGCTCGTCGTTGGGGCCGTGATAACGTTCGTACTCGTAACCAGAATAAGCGCAGCTTGTACCTTTCTGCGGCTCGCTCGTGGATTTACAACCTGATCCTGTCGGACCGTATTGAGCAAGATGCGTTTGCATCGGCATTGGTTGGCGATATTGTCATGAAAGACGGCGCTCAACTAGCGGTAACTGCGGACAATATCGAAGCAGTAAACCAAGACATCGCGAATGGCGCTGCATGGGTTACTGTTGCTTTGGCTGGCGATAATACTTTGCCAACGACTGATGAGTCTCAAGCGTTAGAGCAAAAACATCTTGATTCTGAACCTGACCTAATGGCGCTGATTCGCGGTAACCGCATGCGGCATGACCGTCGTGAAGCATCGTTAAAACCAACCGATTTAACTTGGGAAGTGAACGAAGATAATGTCACTCTTAAGTTCTCTCTAGACGCAGGTTGTTTCGCAACCGCTATCGTTCGAGAGTTGGTTGAAGAAGTACACGTAGAGAGAACCTACGAGCAATAACGATTCTGCTTGGAGCTGAGTCACTTGATATTGGAATTTAAGTGACTTGGCTTAGCATGGGAACAAAAGAAAGGATACAAGATGAAGATTTTACTCAGCAATGATGATGGTGTGCACGCTCAAGGTATTCATGAGCTGGCAAATGAGCTACGTGATCTTGCTGACGTTATCATTGTTGCCCCTGACCGTAATCGCTCGGGTGCGTCAAATTCATTAACTTTAGAACAGCCTCTGCGTGTTCAAGAGATTACTGAAAATACCTATTCGGTACAAGGAACACCGACCGACTGTGTGCATTTTGCGTTAAACGAACTGCTAAAGAATGACATGCCTGATCTGGTATTAACGGGCATTAATCACGGTGCTAACCTGGGTGATGACGTGCTTTATTCCGGCACGGTGGCTGCAGCAATGGAAGGGCATTTTCTAGGCGTTCAATCGGTAGCGTTTTCTCTGGTGGGAAAAAAACATTTTAAGACAGCGGCAGCGATTGCTCGTCGTATTGTCGAACAACATTTAGCAAACCCAATCCCGACCAACCGCTTGTTGAACGTAAACGTTCCTGATTTAGCCTTAGAACAATTGTCTGGTACTCAGGTGACGCGCTTAGGTGCTCGTCATCACGCTGAAGATATGATCAAGCAAAAAGACCCGCGTGGTCACGATATCTATTGGCTTGGCCCTCCGGGTAAAGAGCAAGATGCCGGTGAAGGTACCGATTTTTACGCGATTGAGCATGGCTTTGTGTCGGTAACACCGTTGCAGGTTGATCTGACGGCGCATGAGTCGTTGGGTGCGATGGCAACATGGTTAGGGGAGAAGTAAGTGAGTAATCCGCAAGCTGAGCGTTTAATTACTTTCCTGATTGAAAATGGTATTCAGGATCAAAAGGTTCTTGATGCGATTTACCAACTGCCGAGAGAGAGCTTTTTATCACAGGCGATGTACCATCAAGCTTATGATAATAATGCGCTGCCGATCGGACAGGGGCAAACCATCTCACAGCCATACATTGTTGCTAAAATGACAGAGCTACTTGAATTACAACAAGATAGCCGTGTCTTGGAGATCGGAACGGGTTCTGGTTACCAAACTGCGGTATTGGCTCAACTTGTTGATCATGTGTATTCGGTTGAAAGAATAAAGTCTCTACAATGGGATGCTAAACGCAGGTTGAAGCAACTCGATTTCTACAATATTTCAACCAAACATGGTGATGGCTGGCAAGGATGGTCTTCCAAGGCGCCTTTTGATGCGATTATTGTCACCGCAGCTGCAGAGTCGATTCCTCAGGCTCTTTTACAGCAGTTGAAAGATGGCGGCCGTTTATTAATCCCTGTTGGTGATGACGAACAACAATTGTTGAAGATTGTTCGCCATGGTGACGAGTTTTTATCGAGCGTGATCGAGATGGTGAGATTTGTACCTCTTGTTCCTGGTGAACTAGCTTAATAACAAGATTAATGGTGTAGGTGGATAGAGAGTCGATGCGTTCGAAGTTGTTAAAAGGAAGTACTTTACTGCTTAGCTGTGCCCTTGTTGGGTGTGCAGCGAATTCGCCTGCGCCCGTTTCAAACCTAAACAAGAATTACTCATCGATTGATCGTGGTAGTTATCGTGGCAGTTACTATGAAGTTAAAAAAGGCGACACCCTTTACTTCATTGCTTATGTCACCAATAAAGACGTTAAAGACCTCATCGGTTATAACAAGTTGTCTGCTCCTTACACTATCCACCCAGGGCAGAAGCTTAAGTTATGGCGTCCTAGCTACAACGCGCCAGCGTATGGTAAGTCAACGGTAGCGGCAGCAGCAGTTGCTGCGCCTGTCGCCGCATCCACAACGTCATCTGCGGCAAGTAAACCGAAAACCACACCACAAAAGAGCAAAAACTCTAAACCGGCTCCAGCTCAAACTACCACCAAAGTGGTGAAAAAAGATCCACCAAAGAAGGTTGAACAATCCAAATCAAAGGAGTATGTTGGTTCTAAAGGTAAACAGAATGTTACACCGCCCACCAAACCAACAAGTGATAAAGTATCCAAATGGTTATGGCCAACTAAAGGGAGAGTAATCAAGAGTTTCTCTGTAGGCGAACAAGGAAATAAAGGCATAGACATAGCAGGACAGCGAGGTCAGCCAATAGTATCTACAGCAGGGGGAACGGTTGTTTATTCGGGTAATGCACTACGAGGCTACGGCAATCTAGTGATTGTGAAGCACAATGATAATTACTTAAGTGCATACGCGCACAACGACCGACTATTAGTATCTGAAGGGCAAAGTGTGAAACCAGGGCAGAAGATTGCAACAATGGGAAGCTCTGGAGCCAGCAGTGTTAGGCTGCACTTTGAGATTCGTTACCAAGGTAAGTCCGTTAATCCAAAACGATATTTACCTTAAATACAATATGCAAAAATTACGTATTGTATGGAGTGACATAGTCATTTAGCGACATATGAAGTTGTAATGTCATGCTAATTTCGCCAGGGGGAGGCGTTATGAGTATAAGCAATGCAGTAACCAAAGAAGAGTTCGATCTTGACCAAGCAACCACGGAACCGGAAGCTCTTGGAAAAGCAAAACGAACAGTCACTAAGAAAACCGAAGCGAAAGAAGAAGTTGAAGTTACGTCTAAAAGTTTAGATGCCACTCAACTCTACTTAGGCGAAATTGGTTTCTCACCACTACTAACCGCTGAAGAAGAAGTGCTATACGCACGTCGAGCTCTACGCGGTGATGAAGCAGCACGTAAACGCATGATCGAAAGTAACCTGCGTTTAGTGGTAAAAATTTCACGTCGTTATAGCAACCGCGGCCTTGCACTTCTCGATCTAATCGAAGAAGGCAACCTAGGTTTGATTCGCGCCGTAGAGAAGTTTGATCCAGAGCGTGGCTTCCGCTTCTCAACTTACGCGACATGGTGGATTCGTCAAACCATTGAACGTGCGTTAATGAATCAGACTCGCACTATCCGTTTGCCAATCCATGTTGTGAAAGAGCTGAACATCTACCTACGTACTGCAAGAGAGCTATCACAAAAGCTTGACCATGAACCAACGGCAGAAGAAATTGCTTCTAAGCTAGATAAGCCGGTTGGTGATGTGAGCAAGATGCTTCGTCTAAACGAAAGAGTGAGCTCTGTTGATACGCCAATTGGTGGTGACGGTGAGAAAGCGCTGTTGGATATTATTCCAGACATCAATAATTCAGATCCTGAGGTTTCAACTCAAGATAGCGATATCAAGAACTCGTTGATTTTCTGGCTTGATGAGCTGAATCCTAAGCAGAAAGAGGTGCTTGCGCGTCGCTTTGGACTACTGGGTTATGAACCGTCAACATTAGAAGAAGTGGGCCGCGAAATCAGCCTGACTCGTGAACGTGTTCGTCAAATCCAAGTTGAAGGTCTTCGCCGTCTACGTGAGATTCTTATCAAGCAAGGTCTGAATATGGAAAACCTGTTCAACGTAGAAAACGACTAATTGAACGGATGATGCTTCTCTAAATAGAAGACAAATAAAAACGCTGACTTTAAGTCAGCGTTTTTTTGTTTGTGGCTTTGGTATTTCATGCCGTCTAATCAAAATAGCAGTACGGCCATAACAAGCTACTTGGTAAGAAACTAAAGCAGCTTCTTCAAGCGGTAAAGTTCTTCTAATGCTTGGCGAGGAGTTAGATCATCAGGATCAACATTCGCTAGCGCTTGCTCTACTTCACTCGGTTCTGGGATCAGGCTCAGTTGGTTTGCGATATCGACACCGCTTGGCTTCGATGTTGGCGACTCCATACTTAACGCTTCTAACTGAGTCAGCTTCGCACGAGCATTCTTGATCACTGCTTTCGGTACGCCAGCTAAACCTGCAACCGCTAGACCATAAGATTTACTTGCAGCACCTTCTTGAACTGCGTGCATAAAGGCAATGCTATCACCATGCTCAACCGCATCTAAGTGTACGTTTGCTAAAGTTGGAAGTTGGTTAGGTAGTTCAGTTAGCTCAAAGTAGTGCGTTGCAAACAGTGTCATCGCATTGATTTGATTGGCTAGCCACTCTGCACTTGCCCAAGCCAGAGACAGGCCATCGTAAGTACTGGTACCACGACCGATTTCATCCATTAGCACAAGGCTGTTTGGTGTTGCATTGTGCAGGATATTTGCGGTTTCTGTCATCTCAACCATGAAGGTTGAACGGCCAGAAGCCAAATCATCGGATGCGCCAATACGCGTAAATATACGGTCGATAGAGCCGATGGTTGCGCTTTCTGCAGGAACATAACAACCGATATGAGCCATCAATGCGATGAGTGCCGTTTGGCGCATGTAGGTCGATTTACCACCCATGTTGGGACCCGTGATGATCAGCATCTTACGTTGATCATTCAGGTCGATAGGGTTAGCAATGAAAGGTTCGTCCATCACTTGTTCAACAACAGGGTGACGACCGGCCTGAATTTGTACGCCAGCAGACTCTGTCATGGTTGGACGACAGTAATCAAGGGTATCTGCACGCTCAGCCAAGTTCTGTAGAACATCAAGCTGAGATACTGAAGAGGCGATATTTTGTAGGCGCTCTAGATACGGCAGTAGTAAGTCAAACAACTCTTCCCACAGCTGTTTCTCGATAGCGAGTGCTTTCGACTTAGAGTTAAGTACTTTGTCTTCGTGCTCTTTTAGCTCAGGAATGATGTAACGCTCAGCATTTTTCAGCGTTTGACGACGAACATAGTGTGGCGGCACAAGATGGCTTTGCCCACGGCTTACTTGAATGAAGAAACCATGTACGTTGTTGTAGCCAACTTTTAGCGTGTCGATGCCATGACGTTCACGCTCTTCTTGCTCAAGCTTATCAAGAAATTCAGTTGCGCCTGCTGCAAGGTCGCGCCATTCGTCTAACTCGGCATTGTAGCCTTCTGCAATCACACCACCGTCACGGATAACCACCGGTGGGTTCTCTTTGATTGCACGTTCAAGCAGCTCAGAAACCTCATCCACAGGAGAAGCATATTGAGCAAGTTGAGTTAGGTATGGGTGCTTCAGTTGCGTCAGTGTTTCAGCAAGCTCTGGCAAATATTCCATTGCTTGGCGAAGACGCGCCATATCGCGAGGGCGAGCAGAGCGAAGTGCTAATCGAGCGAGAATACGTTCGATATCACCAATCTGTTTTAAGGTTGGCTGTAGTTCTGTGAATAGAGCCAAATCTTTCATTTCACCAATTGCATCTAAGCGCTGATCGAGTGCAGATATATTGCGCATTGGTTGATGTAACCAACGCTTAAGCATACGGCTACCCATTGCTGTCGCAGTGTGATCAAGTACTTCGGCAAGGGTGTTATCAGTACCACCCCCAAGATTTTGCGTGATCTCCAAATTACGACGAGTTGCAGCATCAAGGATCACCGAGTGATCTTGTTTATCCATCGTGAGTGAACGGATATGAGGGAGGGCAGTACGTTGGGTATCTTTCACGTATTGGATCAAACAACCAGCCGCACATAGACCCAGTTTCGCGCTTTCTACGCCAAAGCCAACCAGATCGCGAGTACCAAACTGCTTATTCAATTGCTGCTTAGCGGTGTCTAATTCAAATTCCCATACAGGGCGGCGGCGGTTGCCATTACGGCTTGCCATTAAATCGACGGGTTCGAAATCTTCAGGGAACAGCAGCTCACGCGGAGAGGTTCTTTGTAGCTCAGCGGCCATCGCTTCTTCTGTTTCTGGCTCGCAAAGTTGGAATCGGCCAGAGGTAATATCAAGTGTCGCATAACCGAATTTACCGTTGTGGTGATAAATGGCTGCAATTAGGTTATCAACGCGTTCAGAAAGCAAGGCTTCGTCGGTTACGGTACCCGGTGTCACGATACGCACTACTGCGCGCTCAACAGGGCCTTTTGAAAGTGCTGGATTACCAATCTGTTCACAAATTGCTACGGACTCACCAAGTTGCACTAACTTTGCAAGGTATCCTTCAACCGCATGGTATGGAACACCTGCCATCGGAATCGGTTCACCATTTGATGAGCCACGCTTAGTCAGTGAAATATCGAGGAGTTGAGAGGCTTTTTTAGCGTCATCGTAGAAAAGCTCGTAGAAATCGCCCATGCGGTAGAACAGCAGAATTTCTGGGTTTTCTGCTTTCAGTTTTAGATACTGCTGCATCATGGGAGTATGTTTTTGATCGGCTTTCACAGTTAACTTCTTTCGTTTATTTCTATTGCGGCTTAGGATACGTGAAAGCGTTTCGTGCGAAAAGCGGCTGATGCGAAAAGATGCGAATCCAAATGATATGACAGTAAATAAAGGGAAGCAGATGATGCAGATGACTCAAGACCTTAGTGAGCAGCTTGGACATTTACTCGCTAAACACAAACACGTGTTAGTGACGGCTGAATCTTGCACTGGCGGAGGTGTCGCGAGTGCAGTCACCGATATTGCGGGCAGCTCTGGATGGTTTGATCGCGCTTTTGTTACGTACAGCAATGAAGCCAAACAAGAGATGATCGGTGTACAGCTTAAAACCTTAATGGAGTTCGGCGCCGTGAGTGAGCCTGTCGTAATAGAAATGGCGAGCGGGGCATTGCAACATTCAAACGGGACGATCTCTGTATCAATCAGTGGCATCGCTGGCCCAGGTGGCGCGACCGAAGATAAGCCTGTTGGTACAGTATGCTTCGCGTGGAAAGCGCTAAATGGCTGGGATAAAGTAGAAACGCATGTATTTACAGGCGACAGATCACAAGTACGCCAACAAGCCACGCACCATGCCCTGCAAGTTATTTATGATTACCTATCAATGGAAGGTAAGTAACATTTGTACAAATTATTTTCATACAGGTATAGACACTGTATGAATCAACAGTATAATGAAAGCCAATTAGTCACCCCTATGTGGGTTAGAAATAGATTCTAGATCGCTTGTTGAGACAACCGATTATGTGGAGATAGAAATGGACGAGAATAAACAAAAAGCGTTAGCCGCAGCCCTTGGTCAGATTGAAAAGCAATTTGGTAAAGGTTCTATCATGCGTCTTGGTGATAACCGCACAATGGACGTAGAAACTATTTCTACAGGTTCTCTATCTCTAGATATCGCACTAGGTGCTGGTGGCCTACCGATGGGACGTATCGTAGAAGTTTACGGTCCAGAATCATCAGGTAAAACAACGCTAACGCTTGAGCTTATTGCTGCAGCACAGAAAGTGGGAAAGACGTGTGCATTCGTTGATGCGGAGCACGCACTAGACCCTATCTACGCTCAAAAGCTTGGTGTTGATATCGATGCACTTCTTGTTTCTCAACCAGATACTGGTGAGCAAGCGCTGGAAATCTGTGATGCACTGGCTCGTTCAGGTGCAATCGACGTTCTTGTTATTGACTCAGTAGCAGCCCTAACACCAAAAGCAGAAATCGAAGGCGAAATGGGCGACAGCCACATGGGTCTTCAGGCTCGTATGCTTTCTCAAGCAATGCGTAAGCTGACGGGTAACCTTAAGCAGTCTAACTGTATGGCTATCTTCATTAACCAAATTCGTATGAAAATTGGTGTGATGTTCGGTAACCCAGAAACAACAACAGGTGGTAACGCACTTAAGTTCTACGCATCTGTTCGTCTTGATATTCGCCGTACTGGTGCGATTAAAGATGGTGATGAAGTTGTTGGTAACGAAACTCGTATCAAGGTCGTTAAGAACAAGATTGCTGCACCATTCAAACAAGCTGAGACTCAAATCCTTTACGGTAAAGGCTTCAACCGCGAAGGTGAGCTTATCGACTTAGGTGTTAAGAATAAGCTAGTAGAAAAAGCAGGCGCTTGGTACAGCTACAAAGGCGATAAGATCGGCCAAGGTAAAGCTAACGCTGGTAAATACCTACGTGAAAACCCAGAAGTTGCTCTAGAGATCGATACTAAACTTCGTGAGTTACTACTGACTCCTGCTGTTCTTGAAGAGAAAGACGTAGAGAAAGAAGAAGAAAACGAAGAGCTATAAGCTCACGTTTTATAGAGTGGATGTTTGAAAGAAGCATCCGCTTTGAAAGAATTTAAAGCCTCGCATATTTTATGCGGGGCTTTTTTATTGGATCTGCTCCGTCGAGCATGTCTTTGGTCAAATCTCTCTCGTTGACTGAGTTTCTTCGGTACTAGGTCGTCAATTTAGTTCTGCTTTTCCACGGCAAGATATAGTGGAATATTCTTCATTTTATCGAATTCCCACTAAAATCCTGCCCAAGGGTGTCTTTTCTACAAGAAAACTAGTCGAAGCCTTAACCATGATCTACAATACGGCAAAATTCTAACTCGACTATTTTCAGGAAGAGCTGCATGTACATGAGCACTGATGAGGTTCGCAACGCGTTCCTTAAGTTCTTTGAGAGCAAAGAACACCAAATCGTAGACAGTTCATCGTTAGTTCCACATAACGATCCAACCCTGCTATTCACTAACGCAGGTATGAACCAATTCAAAGATTGCTTCTTAGGCGCCGAAAAGCGTGCCTACACTCGAGCAACTACGGCTCAGCGTTGTGTACGTGCGGGTGGTAAACACAATGACCTTGAAAACGTAGGTTTCACGGCTCGTCACCACACGTTCTTCGAAATGCTAGGCAACTTCAGCTTTGGCGACTACTTCAAAGAAGAAGCGATTGGATTTGCTTGGGAATTCCTGACTGAAACTCTTCAACTGCCAAAAGATCGTCTACTGGTAACGGTATACGAGACAGATGATGAAGCATTCGATATCTGGAACAAGAAAGTAGGTGTTCCTGCTGACCGTATCGTTCGCATTGGCGACAAAGAAGGCGGTAAACAGTTCGAGTCTGATAACTTCTGGACGATGGGTGACACAGGTCCTTGTGGTCCATGTACTGAAATCTTCTACGATCACGGTGAGCACATCTGGGGCGGCCGTCCTGGTACACCTGAAGAAGATGGTGACCGTTTCATCGAGATCTGGAACAACGTATTCATGCAGTTCAACCGTCACGCTGACGGCACAATGGAACCGCTACCTAAGCCTGCTGTAGATACAGGTATGGGTATTGAGCGTATTTCTGCAATCATGCAGGGCGTTCACTCTAACTACGAAATTGATGTATTCCAAAAGCTAATCAAAGCGACTGCGGAAGTTGTTGGTCATGACGATCTATCTAACCAATCGCTACGCGTTATTGCTGACCACATCCGTTCTTGTTCATTCCTAATTGCTGACGGTGTTATGCCTTCAAACGAAGGTCGTGGCTACGTTCTACGTCGTATCATCCGTCGTGCAGTTCGTCACGGTAACAAGCTTGGCGCACAAGGCGTGTTCTTCCACAAACTTGTGGGCGTACTGGCTGAAGTGATGGGCTCTGCGGCAGATGAACTTAAGAAACAGCAAGAGCTGGTTGAAAAAGTACTTCGCATTGAGGAAGAGAACTTTGGTCGTACGCTAGAGCGCGGCATGGTTATTCTTAATGACGCACTAGATGCACTTGAAGGCAAAGAGCTTGACGGCGAAACAGTTTTCAAACTTTACGATACATACGGCTTCCCAGCTGACCTTACTAACGATGTAGCTCGCGAACGCGATTTTACTATCGATGAAGAAGGCTTTGAGAAGGCGATGGAAGCACAGCGTAAGCGTGCACGTGAAGCAGGCCAATTCGGCACGGATTACAACGCGACAATCAAAGTAGACACCAACACTGAGTTCTGTGGTTACACAGCAACTGAAGGTGCTGGTGAAATCTCTGCGCTATTCGTTGACGGCGAAGAGGTTGCTTCACTATCGGCTGGCGACAAAGCAATCATCATCCTTGAAGAGACACCATTCTACGCTGAGTCAGGCGGTCAATGTGGTGATGCTGGTACACTAAAAACAGCGTCGGGTCTTTTCAAAGTACAAGACACTCAGAAGCTAGGTAACGCATTTGCGCACCACGGTGAGCTAGTTGAAGGTGTATTTGCTAAGGGCGATAAAGTAGAAGCAACGGTTGACGCTGAGCGTCGAGCTGCTATCTCACTAAACCACTCTGCCACTCACTTACTTCACTCTGCATTGCGCGAAGTGCTAGGTGAGCACGTTGCTCAGAAAGGTTCTTTAGTTAAGCCAGACAACCTACGTTTTGACTTCTCTAACCTTGAAGCGGTAACACCAGCACAGATTAAAGAAGTAGAGCGTCTAGTTAACGCACAAGTTCGTAAGAACCATGTGATTGAAACGAACATCATGGACATCGAGTCAGCGAAAGAAAAAGGTGCAATGGCACTGTTTGGCGAGAAGTACGATGATGAAGTTCGCGTTCTATCTATGGGCGACTTCTCTACTGAACTTTGTGGTGGTATCCACGCTTCAAACACAGGTGATATCGGCCTATTCAAGATCACTTCTGAAGGTGGTATTGCTGCGGGTATTCGTCGTATTGAAGCGGTAACAGGTGAAGCTGCACTAGATGCAGTAGAAGCTCAAGCTAACGCTTACGAAGAGAAACTGGCTGAGTCAGCTAAGAAAGCGAAATCGCTAGAGAAAGAAATCCAACTGCTTAAAGAAAAGATGGCTGCTGCAGAAAGCGCAAACATCATGGGCAAAGTAGAAGACATCTCTGGTACTAAAGTTTTGGTTGCTGCAATTGAAGGCGCAGACAACAAGAACCTACGTACTATGGTTGATAACGCTAAAAACCAAGTAGGTAGCGGCATCATCCTGATCGCGAACGTAGCAGACGGTAAAGTTGGCTTGATTGCTGGTGTAACCAAAGACCTAATCGGCAAAGTAAAAGCGGGTGATCTCGTCAAGATGGTTGCTGAGCAAGTTGGCGGTAAAGGCGGCGGTCGTCCAGATATGGCTCAAGCGGGCGGTACAGACGTTGCAGCACTGCCAGAAGCGCTTAAATCTGTGCGTACTTGGCTAGAAGAGCGTCTTTAAGCTTAAGTAATTGATACAAAGATGCCCAATCAGTTGATTGGGCATCTTTTATTTTGCCTATTGGAAGAGTGTTTAAACAAGGTTTGATTGAGATTAACCAAGAAGTCTAATGGTGGCGTTAGACTCCTTGGTTAATTTTTTATTGCTTCGCCCTGACGCGGAGTATGTGTTTTTTTGTCATATATAGACATTGGTCTTGGGAAGGTGAGGACGGGTGAAAATGCCTCTTATCGTGCAGAAATTTGGTGGAACGTCGGTGGGTTCAATTGAACGAATCCATCATGTAGCAGAAAAAATCATTGAAGCGAAAAATGAAGGGAACCAGATCGTGGTTGTCGTTTCTGCTATGTCTGGTGAAACAAATCGGTTAGTTAATTTAGCCACGCAAGTTGATAGCGTACCAAACGCTAGAGAACTGGATGTGTTGTTAACGGCTGGCGAGCAAGTTTCCATGGCCTTGTTAGCAATGACGTTACACAAGTTAGGTTATGAAGCGACATCGATGACTGGCTATCAAGCCAAGATACACACGGATTCTAATCATAATAATGCAGCGATTGAGCGTATTGATACTGCTCCTATTCAAGCTCTGCTAGATGACAACCAGATTGTTATTGTTGCAGGCTTTCAAGGATTCAATGCGAAAGGTGATATCACGACATTAGGCCGCGGTGGTTCAGATACTACAGCGGTCGCGCTTGCAGGTGCCTTGCAGGCGAAAGAATGCCAGATCTATACTGATGTAGATGGTGTTTACTCTTGTGACCCTAGAGTCGTAAAACAATCTCAGAAATTAGATACTTTAGACTTTCCTTCTATGGAAGAGATGGCTCGCCGAGGCGCTAAGGTATTGCACCTTCCTTGTGTTCAGTATGCATGGCAGCACAACGTGTCATTGCGAGTGCTTTCAAGCTTTGAACAAGGCGAGGGCACATTGATCGCGGGTAATCAGTGTTTGAATGATATTGCTGGCATCGCCATCCAAAGAGATATGGTGCGTATCGAGTGTTTGAATGAAGATTTACCGTCTTTCATTTCACATTGCCAACTGTTGGGGATCGAAGTCTGTAGTGTGATCGAGGAAACAGAACGGGCAGCACTCATTATTAAACAAGACATAAGTGCCAAATTAAAACTAGTTTTTGCTGAGAAAATCCGTAATAGTGAACAGGTTAGTTTGTTAACTGTGGTAGGAAGCCGAACACAAGAAATTGTGGTCAGTTCACATGGATTGTTGTCTGAAGGCGAAATTGATGTACAGCATCACTTATTGCAGCAGCAGTCTTTAACTTTGGTGATATCACCAACGCAAGTCGATATGGCTGCTAACATATTACACAATGCATACATCGTAGCGCGTGAAACACAGGGTTATCCTAAAAAAGAAGTGCATTTTGGTTAAATAAACTCAATCGATAGTTTACGAAAATATAACTTTTGTTGGATAATGCTCTCGTAGCTAGATAAATTTAGAGATTACTCAAGGAGCAAAGAATGCTAATTTTGACTCGCCGCGTTGGCGAAACACTGATGATTGGTGATGAAGTAACAGTTACTGTACTAGGCGTTAAAGGTAACCAAGTACGTATCGGTGTTAACGCACCTAAAGAAGTATCTGTTCACCGTGAAGAGATCTACATGCGCATTCAAGCTGAAAAAGGTAATGGTAACGTTGCATCTGGCAACTACTAATACTTTTGCGTAGAGAAGAGGCTAGCATTGTTGCTAGCCTTTTTTGATCTTGGGGAACCGAAACACTGATTGGGACATAGATGGGTTGGATAACGGATCGGTCTCAAAGTGGTGAAGTGAATGCTTTGTGATGCTGCGAGATACAGACAAGGTTGAACAGAACTGTTGCTCTGTATTTTGTTTGGCAAAACTCAAGATTTATTCGCTTCCCCTATGGCGAAAATACGCATCCCGTAGTATTGTGCCATCAGCGGTAGCACTTGCTGCTGGAGAAATTAGATAATTGTTTTCGGCTGTTTATTATTGCCAATCTTTCACCTTAATTTTTAAGGGAAAAAGCGCGATTTGAATCTTACAAGTTCAATTTGCAAGCGCTTTGATTAAATAGCAAACGGTTGAGTGTTTTTGTCCAATTTTTTTCAATAAAGTGTTTGACATATTTTCGGTAAAACGTAATATGTGCCTCCGCAAGACGGTGAGGTGGCCGAGAGGCCGAAGGCGCTCCCCTGCTAAGGGAGTATGTGGTTTGTAGCTGCATCGAGGGTTCGAATCCCTCCCTCACCGCCATTTCTTGTGAGTCTAAAATTAGCAATTTAGACAATGTAAATGTGCGTCCTTAGCTCAGCTGGATAGAGTACCTGGCTACGAACCAGGCGGTCGGAGGTTCGAATCCTCCAGGACGCGCCATTCTCTCTTCTCTTACTTGTAAGTGATTTGAGAATAATGAATTAGGTGAGGTGGCCGAGTGGCCGAAGGCGCTCCCCTGCTAAGGGAGTATGTGGTTTGTAGCTGCATCGAGGGTTCGAATCCCTCCCTCACCGCCATTCATTACAGGCCGATGGCCTTTTTTTTTCTTCGTAGCAAGAAGAATGTGATATATTTCACAACTTCATTCTTAATGAATGAACACCGTGCGTCCTTAGCTCAG
>NZ_JBFRKQ010000071.1:0-92270 GCF_041469505.1 Vibrio sp. 10N.286.49.E11 | reverse complement strand
TTAACTGATCGGCATTACACCTCACGTGCTCTTTTTTAATTTGGTCATCGGTGTGATTTTATTGCCACCGATTCAATGCGCTTAGTGGCTATTTCTGGTTCGCTAATACACGCTCGACAGTATCAACAATTGCCTGCGTTTGTGGATCGAACTCAATGTTCACTTGGTCGCCTACTTCACGGCCGCCAAACAGAGTACGATTCAGTGTTTCTGGGATCAGGTGAACAGAGAAACGGTTCTCTTCCACTTCACCAATCGTCAATGAACAACCATCAACGCCGATGTAACCCTTACTCAGCACATACTTCATTGATTCTTGAGGCAGCTCAAACCAAAGCGTACGGTTGTTTTCTGTTTTAATCACATCGACTAGGTTAGCCATCAGAGTAATGTGGCCAGACATGCTATGCCCACCAATTTCGTCACCAAACTTTGCTGCACGCTCAACATTGCCTAATTAAAGTCTAATCATGGTAGTATGATTAAAAATGACGAGGGCTTTATGAGAACACCGAAGATACACGTTTATGCGCGTGTAAGTACACTTGGACAGGTCGAGTCTGGTTTATCGCTTGGCTTGCAAACTGACGACGACATGATAAACGAATACTGCCAGCGATACGGGGCAGAACTTGGGAAAGTATACTCCGATCACGGTCGAAGTGCTTTTCATCAAAAAAATCTCGCTGGTAAGCTCGGTGACTTCCTGACCGATATGGCTGACAAGAATAATCTCGACGTTCAAGCTGGTGACTATCTACTGGTTCGTGCTCTAGACCGTATCTCACGCGCAAACTTAGACGATGCATTCTTGTTATATCTTCAGATCATGCGTAGCGGTGTCTTAATATTAACAACAATGGACAACCGTGAGTACAAGCCGAATGACTCTGTTAGCCAGATACTCGCTACTCTTAGCTTCGATCTGGCAGGCGAAGAATCGCGTAAAAAACAAGCCATAACGCTTGCTGCTATGCGTAAACGTATTAAGCAGTACCAAACTGGTGAGCGTGCGCCGTGTGGCAACCCTTACAACGTCTCAACTGGACTCCCCTTCTATGCCTACGCAAAAGACAACGTTTGTTACATCGATGAGAAAAAATTTCAACTTGCTAAAGAAATCTGCCAAATGGCATTAGATGGCAAAGGCAATGTAACGTGCAGAAACTACTTAAGACAAAATGGTGTTGAGCTAACCGTTGATTCTGTCGCTAGCATATTTAAAAGCGAATGTCTTTATGGTGACAGACAAATAACGTTACTCGACTTAGATGCAACCAATAGACACCCTGAAAAGAAGAAAATCTACTCTACCTTCATATTGAAAGATTATTTTCCCGCAGCTTGTAACAAAGATGAGTTTCACCGAATTCGAGCTATCAAAGACAGCTACAAGATCCATGACAATCGTCGTGTTAGTTACTCAATACTTGGTGGTATCAGTCGCTTGTATTGCAAAGACACCGTTGCGTTAGGCTCTCGTGAAAATGGTGGCATCTATAAATGCTCTTCACCGGAATGCGCTTGTGGCTTCTATGCTAGACAACAGCTTTTAGATCATATTGTACTGTCATGTTTGTCTGAACATCAGATAGTACCCGTAGAACCAGACAAGATGAAAATTGAATCTATTCAACAACAAATCGGATCATACCAGCATCAACTTTCAACATTAAAGAAGATCATGTTTGATAATCCACTCGCATTCGATCTAGCTGATCAAGACCGTCTCAGTGAGCTATCAACTAAAATTCAAGAGCTTAATGATCAATTAACCATCGAACAAGAGAACCATGCTCATTCAAATTCATTCATTTCTTTAGACGACGTTAATAACTGGCGTGAAAAGAAAGAAGCTTACATTAACGGTTCAGATGAAGACAAATTGGAAGCACGAGAAATTGTTCAACGACTGGTCAAAGAAATAAGAATTGTAGAAGATACTGTAACCATTAAAACCATTGATAACAAAGTACATTGGTATTACATCCCTACTCCGTTAAACCGTAGAAAGAAAGCGTATGTAAAGCTATTGGTTACTGAGCAAGCTCTAGACATGCGTTCAATTAACAAAGCTTTGGACAAAGTCTGTTTTACCGAAGAAGATATTAAAAACGGCAAGCATTATTACCCACTTGAAGCGTATGCACCCGATTTGGTGACTGTCGCCATTAAAGCACCACCAAAAGAAAAAGATGAATTTGAGATACTGCTAGAGACCGTAACCGAACCGTTCGTATTCAAACGTCGTGTGCTTCTCTCTATGGGCTTGTCAGCAAATCAATATCAAAGGCACGCTTCTGTTGAAAAAGCCATTAAGAGCGGCTTTCATGCGGTTTCTGTCGAGTACACGAGCAAGAACTACAAATACCCGACTGACATAATCGTGTCACCACGAGAAATAACTACAGATGATATACACCGGTTACTTTGTATCCGATGTATATCTAAAATCGTTCGCCTTAATGACAGTTAGTTATTAGCTTAACTAACTGTCATTAAGGCATTTTGCCTACCACCGATGAACTAGTGAAACAAGCAACTAGCGAAACACTGAACGCCAGCTACTTTAAAGAGCATTTGAAGAGTCGCTATCTGTAAATAAAAATGGCTCGGCAGTGTTCAAGCTACCGAGCCTTTACCATTACTGGTATATCTATGCCACTGAAGCTGTTTTAGTTGTTGATTCTTCCTCTTTCGAATTGACTTCAGGAGTCGTTGCTACATCAACTACATTCAACATGTCTTTTTCTTTCTGCTCGATTTTATTTCTTTCTTTAGCATTTAGGTGTCTTAACAGTGGGCTTACTAAAGGTACGTTATCTAAACGATTAATCGCATCGGCTAATTTTGAACTTTTGTCAATCGCATCAATAATCGGATGATCTGAGTTGTTATAATCAGATATTAACTTGCCTGGGTTTTCGCTGTTAACTTGAAGCAAATTGAACAACAATTTAGTTCTTAACTCACCACTAGTGTCATCTTCGCCAATTGTGTCAATCTGATTTGACAAGCCTTCAAATGTTCGGCTTGATACTTCTTTATGTGTATACTCTTCAATTAGTCGTTTACTAAGCTTATAGCTCTTGTTTGATGAGTAAGCAACCCATAGGATAGGAGCGTAAACAGGTAGCATCATAGAGTAAATCATCGGAGCGTCTTGAATAACGGAGGTAAACTGCTCACTCAAAAATATTACTCGAACCATACTAAATGCGACTGGCAACAAAGAACATACTATCAACCAGCGAATAGCTTTATTAAACGAAATTTCATGTTTGTCTAATTGTTCTTTTTCAACTTTAATTTTGTCGATATATGCACCAGAAAGACCAGCCGTAAGCGCATCGGGAAGAAGTGATTTTATCTGTTCAACAATTGAACTATATTGCTTTTCACCTTTTGATATGAACGACTCCACCCCTTCTTGGTATTGGCCTTCAATTGAGTCTAGTTTTTCATTGTATCTTTGCTCTACGCTCGAAACTTCTTCGTTTAACGATGCAACATCATTTTTAATTTTAGAATAAGCATCTTTGAGTTCGTCTTTTAAGCCAGCTTGTTCGACTTCTTCACCATTGTCATCTTCATATGTAAAGCCAAAGACTTCACCATGAAGAGTGTCAAATTCACTTTTCTGTTTAGTTGCATTACTAAGCAAAGATTTCAATTTACTTGCAACCAATTCGGTATTGGTTACTTGTTCTGATAACGACTCGACTTTCACCGCCAAGCGATCTTTCTCAGTAACTAAACGGTTAAGCTCCAATAGAGCTTCGTCAATTTCTGCTTTAGACTCTAAGTACTGATCATGATATTGAGCTATTGATTCTGATTTATCGAAAGCAGTAGACCCATGCTCTTTGATAGTTGCCAGATTCGAGTCTGATTCATCTTTCAATGAAATTACAAGCTCATGAGCATCTTCAACGCTTTTGTAAATGGCATCAATCTCGCCCAAGCGTTCTTCAGCTTTGTTTTTTACTTCGGTGGCTTTATTCCTAGCTCCCAAAGCTTTGGAATAATGCTCTGGTGCGTTCTGCTCTAGCAACTCAAGCTGTTGATTAGTCTTTTCTAATTTCGCTTTAAGATCATTAATCTCTGTCCAGAGATACTCTTTCTCTTTGTTTAGCTTTTCTGTTAGTCGGTCTTCTGTAGTCAAAAACAAAGCTATTACCCCACCCTATGCCACCACATTAGTATTTATGTATTTTCCATCAATTCACGTTTAAAATCAAAAGTATGAGCAAATGAACACCAAAAGCTAAGACTACGTTCGCTTTAGGCAAGGTGATAGAGCCGTTTATCTGTCTCATATTTTTTCATAACGTCAATACCCCCATAAATATCTCCAAAACAGGAGATGAAAATGAAACTTAGACCACGTCAATCACACAGCCTAGATGCTTATCTTACAGAAGCGAATGCACTAGCGGTTAAAAAGCTATTGAAAAAACACTCAAAGACAACCGCCAAGGTAATCAATCGTAAACTCAGTTCATTACTGACACATGTACTCACTAGCTTATTTGAACCGAGTGAAGCCACCCTACTATCTCGCCAGATACACGGGTATTCAACTACTCTAGTCTCATCTTTTGAGGAGCTACAGCGCACAGCAAAGATGGTTGAGACCGACTTGAACAACGGTACATCATCGAACTTAGCCAAGAAGCTAAAACTACTGTCTATTGAAACTCGCCAACTCATTTCCCAATTGTTGAGCATTCTTGAAGACTATCGTCGAGCGAATACAAAAGGCGGTAAGTTAACTTTAAACGGCAAGGTCGATTTAAAGCTCTACGCTCAGACAGTTCGAAAGCTAGAAGAAATGGAACAGTTCTGTGATCACACTTCGAAAGCAGCGGCATTTCTAGCAGTAGACAACGTAGAAGCTGCGAGAAAACAACTACAGCCAATAATCAAAGCCAAACTGTAACCCCTCTAGCCCTCGCATCACGTCGAGGGCTTTTTCATGCTCAAAAACCTGCTCAGAAACTCTATATAAATACTTGCATATGAGAAATGCATCTTCTCATGCACCCCACGATTCCTACTAGTGAGCCGCGCTAGTGGTGCGAAAAGCGGCAATTCTAAATTTACAACATAGAGGCAATAACATGAAAAATGCAGGCGGCAGACCAGAACGGTTTGATGAGATAGCCAGTGCCGAACTGGCTATCTTGTCTTGTCTCGGTATTAAATCAGTTAGTTCATTAGCTCGTGAGAACAACTGTTCACGGAACACAGTAACCAAGTATGTGAATCGGTTTAAAAAACGTTTAGGAGTACTTGGTTATGCAAATTAACTTGAATCACGTTCAACGTGATAGTTCAAACAAGTGGCTTGCTAGTGCGGTTCTTGATGCCATTCAGTATCAAGTTCCTGAAGCGTTTCAAGCTTCTTGTCGTGTTGCTGGTGGACTTAGTCAATGGTTAGACGAAGAAGAGCTTAAAACGTTGTTGAATGCTCATGAAAACGAATTAAAGCAAGTTAGACAACATGCTGAGAATGAACGACTCAAGAAGAACAAAGAAGAGTCTCAAGTACTCTATGCCTACGACAAAACAAACGATGATCTTAAATTCGCTGTTGGCAGAACAACACTAGACAGTGAACAAATGACTTTTACTAATTCTCAGTTCAAGAACTGGGTTCAACGTCAGTTAGATCGTAATGACATTACGGTGTCACAACGAGAGGATTTAATTGGCGCTAATTACTGGCTAACGAAAGCCGAGCAAATAACTATTAGAAACGGGATTTAAATATGTACTTCCAAGAATTAAAAAAAGCAGCGTCTGCTTTAGATGGCAAGTTTTTCTATAGCGTTGTTAGCCGATTAGCAACTCTTGAAAGCCAGTCAGAAAACAGCACAAGAGCTTATCAGGCTATGTTTGAAAGTGCTCTAGAGCTTAAAACCATCAATCAACTTTCAAATACTGAACGTCGATTCGGTACTAAAGGCACAATGGAAGATCTTGCAGATGACATCAAGTTCTTACTTCACGGCAAACACTTCGACCAGTTCATGCGAGAGAACTCGCATTACGCAAGTATGCCAAAACCAGAAGTAAAAACAGATAGTCGAGCCTTTCAAGGCTGGCTTCAAGCCCGTAAACCCAATTTAGTGGTGTAGATATGAAAACAAAAGAACAGAAATTCAAAGAATTGGAAACAGCTTTAGCCACTGCTAAATTGAAGATCGAACGACTTGAAAATGAGCAAGAGTGCCAAGAGCCAATTGTATCAAGCATCGAAGTTGAACCAGTTGAGTTAGTGTCGTTTAAACAACACTGCCGTTCTAAAGATGATGAAATTGAAAGTAGTAATTACTTGTCAACTGGTGTGGCCGATTCTTTAACTGAATTACGTTGGATGGTAATCAACTGTCAAACTATCGCTCAAGCTATCGAATATGAAAAGCAGTTGATGAGAACTAAAGCCGTTAACACTTCAGACAAGTACACTGGTCAGCTTGCTCGTGATGTTGCAAAGAAGTCAGTTCTTGGTTCTAAAGTCGCTCCCCAGCTAGCCGTTTTCAACGCTCTCTTTGAGTTAGACCGACTTCAAGAAGAAATGGATATCACGGAGTTTGAAGAGTATCTATTGAATCATGATGCTACTTCATTACTTGATAGTTCAACGGCTAAGTTGTCTGATCTAGTAGCTTTGAGAAAAGCAAGAATGAATGGTTCTTTTGAGCAAATCGAAGAGATAATCGACAAGATTTTGGATGAAGAATAGTAAAGCGAGCTGATGCTCGCTTTTTTTAGGTCAGTATTATTATGAATTGGCTCTACATAATCTAACAGCTTGTACTAATCATCATTCATAGAGAAATCAACTACCAAATCAATCTCTTTCCCATTTCTTAATACTGTCAAAGTACTCTTTTCTTGGCTAGTAGGGACTGCTTGAAGTAGTTTATCTACATGTTTCTGATTTCGCACCATATTACCATCTACTCCGACCAATATATCACCCGCTAACAAGTTCGCGTAAAATACTGGAGTCCCTTCGATAACGGTTCCTACTAACACACCTGTGTTACGGCCTATATTTGAGCGTTGTTCTGGTGTCAAATCCTTATAATGGAAGCCAAATTTGTATTTAAAGTTTGATTTTACAAAATAAGCAGCTTCTTGATCGTAACGATGTTGAGTACTTGATACTGGTACTGCTTTTGTTCCATGCGTAGTTGTTGTAGCACTGTATGTGCCTCTGGCATTCGTGCTGTATACACTGCCATTTGTATAACTCGTCTGTGTATCAGGCAAGAACAATGTAGTGTTAACGGTCTGTGTATCAGTATATTCTGATGTAACTAACACAACAGTAGCACCAACCTGTTTAGCTTGTGCAATTGCATAGTCTGTTGATTGATAACCACCGTTGAATGATGAGTACCCAATCAATAGGTATCGCTTTGACTCTAGAATTTGAACGTCTCGCTCAATGTTATCAGTTTCATAAAGCTCTGGTGTCTCTCCATCCTTCAAAATCTCTATCTCTGCAATATCGTTAGTGTTAACAAGTGGCGTATAGAATTCTTTGTACCCATTGGATGCGCAAGCCGTAAGCATAAGTGACAAAACGACCGATATAATTTTTTTCATTTCAAACCTCATGATATATGAGCCGAGCATTCTCACAGAAAAAGCTATGGATTCAAGATTTTTCTCATCAACAACGGCTAAGGCTTTGTTGCTATGAGCAAAAAATATGTTCGACTCGAAATATCAATTCATTGATCCCTATGAAAGTGCTATTTACACTGACAAGGCATTACTAAAGCGGTCAAATAGTGAACTAGTATCGATGCTGTCGCCTGCTGCTGTGTAAGTATTGTCTTGATACCCTTTTATTGAGCTTCCCATATCTCGATTGTACATTGCACGATCAAGTGGTATCAGTTCAGTAAATGTCAATTCAAGCTCTATACCAGACGGGTCGCCTGCTGTGCCTCTAAACGTACGCCAGTACTGATCTGGTGTTCTGTTCAACTTCACCGATGTAATACCAGCTGGTCCAAAGATAAATCTTGGCGTGTATCTTTCTGCATTTGAATCACTAACCTCTTCAATGAACCATACTGGTGGCGTTTTCAAAAGAGTTGCATATTTGTCGAGTCCCTTTTGAAAATCAGCAGTCAGTGAATCACGGTTTACTAGACCATCTTGAATCTTGCCTTTGACTGGTAGAGATAAGCTGTAGAAAGTCTTTATGATAGAGCCGACTGTTTTGAGTTCATCAAGTGACTTGGGATGAAAGACGTATGTAAGCGTCTGTTGACGCTGTGCCGTCCCTTTGTAAGCTGATACTGTTGCATTATCAGTAACAATGCTACTGTTCTTCTCAAGCTGCTGTGCTGCGTTATTTTGTATGTATGAGCGTTGTGCTTGCCCAACCAATGCGCCAGCTCCAGTCTTTGCGGCTTTTACACCTTTCTGAATACCGTCACTAACCGAATCTGCGCCTGCAACTGCTACCGCATCGGCTAGAAAGTCAGAAAGGACAGTCGATGATGTACTATCAAATTCATGTTGAACACTTTCAACAACACTTGGGGCATAAAGTGCAATTGTTGCCATTAGCTCTTGTGAAATTACTGATCTTTCGACGTTTTTTTGTTGTGATGTAAACGAGCTACGCATGTCTGTATAGTGCTGCTTCGTAGTACTAGCCATGTCGTAGGCACGAAACATGAAAAAGTTAGAATGACCGCTTTCAGCACCAATATTCAAAGGGTAAGCCAATGCAACAACTTGTTCTTTCTCTTTGTACTCGTGCGGCTCTGTTACCTCAACAGTTTGAACTTCAGCCACACCACCCATTTTACTAATTATTTTAGAAATACTCATACTGCCCTACCACTCACGCATGTATTTTCTGAACTGCCCTGGTTCAGATGCTAGATCAAGTAAGTCTTCATCAGTCCAGTTTTTGATTGCACACATCAAATTCTCAAAGTAATCAAAGTCACGTTCAGTTAAGCCTTTAGCTCTTGTTTTATCGGTTTCGTGTATTAAACCCCATAGTCTTTTGACAAGTAGTTCTCGGTCGATTTGATTTTCAGAAAGATACGTTTCTGGGTCGGTAATTTGACTTGATAGTAAGCTTGGACAAAGCATTGAAGACACCTCTTGTTAGTTCGATGTATTTATTACTTTCATACAGACGAAAAAAAGGCAGTCGGAAAGACTGCCAATTTAACTAACACGAGTTTTAACGATTATAGACACTCATATTTATACGTTTCAACACCAGTCAAACATCTCTAGAATCGATTCTAAGCGAATTTAAAGTCACATCCAGTAAAACATACCACTAGCCAGTTAAGACCGTCTTAGAATCGCATTGACGAGCAATAGCCTGCGCTATACAAACCAGTAATCAATCAAAAGCTAAACTGTCCGGTGGCACGAAGTGCTGCCGAAAGACGGTGACTGCGTAGCAGTCTCTTAGTCATCCAGTAGAACCACTTCAAGACCATCTACTTGTACAAGCGAAGCGATAACAAAGTGAGCCGAAGGCGAACGGGCGAAGCCCTAATTGAAGACCTTGTGAAACCACGTTCCAAGAACGACCGATTAGCCCTTCGGGCGGTCGCTTCGCTCCCAATTTTCTTTTTGTTGTCTTCCCTTGAACTCTCGTTCTCTATCTCGTTGCTCGTGTTAATGTTCCCCTTGAACCCCAACCTCCAACCTATTGTTTTTATTAGACTTACAGTGCTAAAACGTACTCGAAAGTGTACTTAAAGTGTACGTCAATATGTACGTGAGATTTAGTTAAAATGTACGTCAAAACGTACTCAAAACTTAGTCAAAATGTACTTCAAAATGTACGTTAAGCTATGACCACCCCACCCCTCATCTTGTCTATTTGAAAATAATTTCAACTTTTTTCACTCAAACCATCGATCACCGAACTCAGTTCTTATAAATAAAAGTGTAGAAACAAGAAAAGAGAGAATGATGAGAATGATGAGAATCAAAAAGCCACGTAGAACCCCAGAACAGAAGCGAGTCATCTACGACTTGTACTTGAACAGCGAATTGACCATCGATGAGATAAGCAAACAATACAAAATATCAACATCGACTATCTACAAAATCGTGAGAGAAATTGAAAATGAGAGATAAGGCATACTTAAAAGTCAGTGTCCCGATAGCTATAGCTGAAGCACTACTTCAACTACCTGAATACAATAATAAATCAATTACCCGAATCATTGCAGACTTAACTAACACCAAACTATCTAACACAAATTCCAAAGAGAATAGAGAGAAGAAAAATGAATCAACCATTAACTAAAAAAGCAACACTATTCACCAATAACAATTTGATTCAAGTTCGCTTGCAAGAAAAAACAGGTCAACGTTCATATAAAGACTTGGTCAGACGTGTGACTTTGAAGAAAACAGACAAGTTAAATGTTCGCTCGTTACTTGAATATGATCGAAAAGATAAACAGATTAATTCAAAGCATGATCAACTATCTAAGAAGGTTTCCCGTAAATTACATAACAAGTCTAATCTGTATACGGCAGTTACTGGCAATTACTTTGTAGTTCTCGATGCAACTACCGCTCAAGTTCTATTTGCTGATATCAAGACACACGAAATTGAAATTGCTTGTGTTAAGCACGTCGATAGTAATGATCTCGGTGACGTACACAACGGCGATGCGAAAAGCGTACACGGAAAGCTGAAAGAAACTTCGACTCTTATGCTTAATGATGAACTTAGCTTCAATACGATACTCCAGAATGCTTGCGATACATTCGGGCGTTCTAGAGATGAAATACTTTCGATTATTGAAAATCACATAGAGAGAAAACAAGTGACCGAATCTAAGCCAAAAAGAATATCTGTTGAGTCAAGTCTTACTATAAACTGGCAAGTAGAAGAAATCGAGTTAGTTCTTGAAGATGGTCAAATTGATGCTTTGTTTGAAAGTAAAGCTGAACCTATTGAACACCAGATCGACAACAAAATAAAGTCACTAGCCATTAACTACAATCGTGACTTACTCAAGACAATCAAACCGTTAGTTGAATCTGAACACATCGAAGATCTTGAGCCTGTCGTGAAGTTACTTGATAAAGGCATGAATATAGCGCCTAAACGATTTACTCTTGAGAAAATCATTCATTGCTATCCCTTGATGTTCGATGACAATAATTTTAGAAACACTGAGAAAGTCATAGCTGAAGAAGAGTACCGACTAGCAAGCGAAAAGCTAGCCAACAAAGACTGGTCTGAAGAAGAACAACAATTCGAACAGCGTGAAGTATGAAAACACTAGTTATTAACAACGAGTTCGGCGGTGGTTACGGTGACGTGGCATTATCACTCTATTCTTTGAAAGAATTGATCAACTCCGCCGCTAAACAGTACGAAGTTCAGTTGTACGTTAGAGTCATAGAATATCTAGAGTTAGTCAAAATCCTTGTTGAACTACTCGATCTACCAGTGACAGTGCTTGATTTCCAAGGCTATGCTATTGAATCTAGCTTTGGCGATATTCAAATACGGTTTCACACACCAAGCAATGAAGAACAACTTGAACTAACTTGGCAAGACAATGTAAATGGGAGTTCTGAGCGCATAGCAATACCAGACTTTCTTAGGCTCAAAGACTGCTACGAGTCTATTGTTCCGTTGCTCTGCGACAAACTCGATGTTTCGCATATCAAATCAAGCTGCAACAAGTCTCTAGTTGGTCGTGCTGCCCTATTCCACATCAACGAGCATACAAACCGCTCTAGTCGTTGTGTATCGTCTGGGTACTACGTGAATATTATCAATGGAATGCATGATCTCGGTATGATTGATCGTGTATATCTGACCGTTCATGATGAGAACCATTACGTAAAAAACTTGCTTCCAAAGCTCAGAGCCGATTGTATTGTTATTGAAGAGTCGCTTAGAAACGTTCTAACGCTCATTAGAGAAGAGTTACCGCTTATTGTGACTCACAGTACTGGAATATTGCATTTGGGCGCACTGCTCGGCTGTAGAACGATAGAGCTATGTCCACCAGCAAAGCCCGAGATTGAAACAGAGATATGGCATCCACCTACTTGTGACTGTAACCACTCTGTTTTTTATGACAAAAGTGAAATTGAGGTGCTTTGTGATGTCAGTCAGTGGGAATGAAGCCCCGTAATTGAGGGGCTTAGACTATGCACACAACATTTTTATTCGTTCAAATCAGAACTTGCTAATCGACTAAGAATTGAGTCTCCGTACATTTGTTCTTGTTTCTTTTTAACAATTTTCTGCTGTCTATTTTTCATGCCTGCTGAATCATCTTTAAAGTAAGAGACTATGTTATTGGTAAACTCAACGTAATTACCCGTCTTATAAACTGAGTAATCATCAACTAGTAAAGTTTTAACATCACATGACAATTGATCTTTGAATGGCGAGTCTTCATTTACAACAGCTATATACTGACTCTCTTGTGACAAGAATTGATTGAATAGCTCACGAGTTAGTTCAAACTCTCGTTCAAAAGAAACTTCTTTAACGTTCTCGTCTTCATCTTTAAGTAAAAGAGCACCACCGACTATTGAGTAATTCTTGAATACATTTTTCTCGAACTCATCATCACTCAAGTTCAAAGACTTAATTGTCTTGAATTCAACAGTACCGTTATCTGCTTGTAATGTTGCTTTGATTTTGTTGGCATTTTTTATGTACTGACTATCAAAAGAACAAACGAACTCTCTTTTTGATCCATCACTAGGAATTCTAAATTCTTTGCGATCAGACTGGCTTTGATAAGTACACTCCGTAGTAAGCCTATCCCCCTCAACTTCGAAGACTAAGCATTGATTTTCACGATCATACTTGGCTTCAACTTGAGTTAGTTGTTTCTTCTTACCAAGCTCCATTCTTAAAGCAGTATACGCAGCCTTTCCTAGACCACGTGCTATATACAGTCCGTTTTCTAGTTCGTGCTCAAACTTGATCCTGATTAACATGCTTTTGTATCGACTTGATCTTGGCGCACTGGCATCAAAGAGATATCTACATCGGGTATAGATATAGTCATTTCCGACAAGAAAGTAGTTAATATTATGCCGCTTTAGGATGGTAGCGACATATTGATCAATTACCATCGCTCACCTTCTTGTTTTCTCGCTCTTCTCGTTTCTTTCTCGCTTTTTCCAGATGTGTAGCCCAATCAATATCACCTAAAACTCTAGTTTCACCTTCAGCCCAATCTGGTCTTTCTGTCTGGGACTTGCTATTCCAACATAGCCAACTGCCATCTTCTTGGAGTTGTGAGTGTGTTACTCTATGTTTTTCTATCTCACCACTTTCAAGTAAGCCAAACCAAGGGTCACGAGAAAGCGTGTCCGCTGTTAACTTACCTAGTGTTTCATCACCATAAAAAAGTGATGGTGGTTTAGGAGTACTCTTTTTTTGTTGAGTGCCACTAACATTCCGCTTTTCAACTTTGATATTCAAACCAATTTCTCGGGCGATATCTGTGTCACTAAGTTTTGGTTGTAGCTCTTTATACTCTAAAATTTTTCCTTTAATATCATTTAAAAGATCCACACGTTCTTTTTCTGTACGAGCATCTAACTCCCTCTGACATTCTTCTATGTACTTGGCAAGCGCTTCTTTACTCATTGCCTTTACATTCACTTCTTCAGGTAAATCTTCAGATACATTTGGCTCGTACATAAAAACCTCATTTATAAAACAGTTGTTTGTTAACATATTCAATGAGTCAGAAGTTACAGAAATTTAGAGATGCTGGCGACACTTGACTTCACAGTTTTGGTCGATAGATAAAAAATAGCGGCAGTATTGCCGCTATCACACTTTGTACAGCTGTTTAACAGAGTCGTTAAACTGTTGCTTTAGCTCTCTGCACTGTTGACACTCCAATACCTAACCTTTGGGCAGTTTTTCGAATCGATAGACCACCAGCAAGGCAATCAAGTATAGCTTGCTTATCTACTGTTACTGCGCGCCCCTTGTACTTCCCTGCCGCTTTTGCTTTCGCTATGCCTTCAGCCTGTCTTTCAAGAAGCATTTGACGTTCAAACTGATATACAGACCCTAGTAGGTTAAGCAATAACTCATTCATCGGGTTGGTTTTATCAGCACTGAAAAGCATGTTCTCTTTGATAAACTGAACCGCTACCAACTTAGAATTGAAGAACTCAATCAGACCTAATAGGTCTTTCATGTCACGAGCAAGACGTGAGATGTCATGAACGACAACCGTATCACCCTCGCGTACATACTCTTTTAAACGCTTCAGTTCTTCCCTATCCGTTGTTGAGCCACTGCATTTATCAGTAAACACTTTATCCAATTCAACACCATCAAGTTGTCGCACCGTATTTTGTTGAACTGTAGACACCCGAACATAGCCAACCTTGCTCATATTTCACTCGCTGTATTCATTTAACTCTAGATGAGACTACATTAGGCTGTATTCAATGGAAAAAGCAACCATAATGAATACAGCTAGCGTATTCATTCAAATGTGTTCTTAGACAGTAGTCAAATGAATACAAAAAGCCCCCGTATTTCTACGAGGACTTAGTTTTAATCAGCAAGCAGTCTTTCAAGTGACTCTATTCGCTCACCATTGTGTTTAGTCGTTGCCTTTACAAGATCAATATCATCAAGAATGATATCTGTTCTTTCCAACACTACTTCTTGTTGTGTTGCCAGAGTATCGAGTATTGAGTGCAACTCACCATAGTTATTTGAAAACGAAATATTTGAAATCGCTAATGGCATGATAATAACCAACAACCCAGCTAGTAATCTATTCATCTATACCACCCAGTTGTTCAAGTAGTTCTCTACGTTTCCGTTCTCGCTCTGATTGCTCAAGTAACGCCTCTTCTTGCGACACCAAACGACTTTGCTCGTGTTGCTTCATCTTCTCTCGAATGGCGTTGATTCGTTTCTCTGCTTCTTCTTGGTATTCTTTGTCTTTAAGCTGTTCTCGACGATACTCATCTAAAGAACCGACCATTCTCAGTAAATCAAGAGAATTGCCCGTCCATCCCTGTTCATCTTCTTCTTTGCTACTGTTAGTTCGAACTAAATTTAAGAAACTCATAACGCCTCCAAATCAGCTTCAAGTGAAGCAAGAAGAGCTTCTTTTTCCGACCGCGACAAGTCATTGATGATTGACAGTTCCAACTTGGACGCACGGTTAGTAACTCGTTTTATTTCAGCTTCACACATCGCTGTGATTGCTCTTTCAGCTAGTACTACACCAAACGCACCAGACAACACCATTTTAAGAATTTGACTTGTGTCGATGTCACCAGCACCAGTCAATGGCATTGACATATCTTTTAACTTCTTCTCTCGATTTTCGATGTCTCGCAATTCTGCTTTGCGTTCTAGCTTTTGTAGTTCAGCGGCTTTCTTGCGCCTCGCAGCACCACTGCGTCGCCCCGCTTCTTTGGCTTTCTCGTTATCAGTGAAATGAAGATTTTCTTTTTTCATACTTGTTCAACCTGTTCATTAATACAGATATATTTATTCAACAGATTGAAACCAATAAAAACCGCCCATTGAAGGCGGTTTCTATTGAATACGACGTTCTTTCAGTCGATTTTAATAAAGATGAATCTTGTTTGTTACTTGTTCAACAAAGCCCACTGCTTTACTTTGTAGTTGAACCATTCATCTTCAGAGCCAAACGAGAATACTTGATTTAACTCTCTTCCCTGATTCAATGCAGCCGTATACCCTTTCGAGCTGAAACGATATGTTTTCATTCCATCATAATCAACAACGATGTCGTCATTTGTTTTTGAAATGAGCTTATGTAAATTTAGTGCGGATTCGTCACCCATTGTATATCGAATAAATGTGCGCATTGTTCTGTTTTCACCGCAAGTATTTTGAACGTAGTACTTTTTATTGTTGATAGTTGGTAACACGTTGTAGTAGTTCATATCTTCACACTTGATATCAGTATGGATATAAAATGAACTGATTTTAGCCATTTTGTTTTTATTTCTATATTCTCGACTGCCCTTTTTAGGCATTACACTCGGAATCACTTGTAACATAGCGTCGTTATTTTCTGATTTTGTATACATTGCATAAAGAACATCATTTGTACTCGCTACTTTGTAGTCTCCATGCTCGGTCATCACATCAGGCATAAGATACTTAGAGTCTGAAATCACTTGATGAACAAGTGACTCATTACCCTTTCTTAAACACTCTCTTGTAGTTTCTGCACTCAATGTCTTGCCATATGGATGATTGAAACGACGCTTATCCCACTGGATAGCTGATAAAATTGAATTTGTATTATAAGCCGCATCACGTTGCTTTATTAATAGATCAGTAGAGTCCATATTACCAAAACGTTCTACTTTCTGACCTTTGTCTATTCGCATGAATTCGCCGCAAGTCATGTCACCAAAAACCTGCTCAACCGTTTTAGGGTTCTTAACAAACTGATATAGATTGGTGTCCATTCCTTTGTCTACATTTGTCTTTACTTTGGTCGCTTGACAACCAGCCAATGTAACCACCGACAGCGCGCTCACTACGCTAATTTTCACAAATTGTACTTTGTTCACTTTATTGTTCATAAAAACCTCAAATAAAAGCACTAAGCACCCATATGGGTGCAGTGTACCTTTATCTTATATGCAACCTATTTGCACCCATAATGGTGCAGATGAAATCATGAACCAAGTCACAGAAAAAAAGAATATTACTGGCATTAAAATCAAAGAGATACGGTTAAGTAAGTCATGGTCTCAAGCAGATGTAGAGCGTGAGTGTAGTTTGCTTGGAATAGACATGACTCGAAGCAAACTTGCAAAGATCGAAAGCGGCATGATTCGTGTAACTGATGAGATGATCCGAGATTTGCTTGTCGTTTTACAAACTGATGCGAATTCGTTGTTTGAATAAACAACCACCGGTCATGCCGATTAAACCTATTAATCACATTAGAACTGGTTCAAAATACACACTACTAAACAGCCATATAGGCACAACAGGAGAGCCATCATGTTCACGGGTATAATTCAATCTGTCGCTCTGATCTCATCAATAACTGACGACAAGGGAATAAGAACTTTCGCTATTGAGTTTGATGCAGGTTTCTGTGAAGACTTAGATATAGGGGCTAGTGTTGCAGTTGATGGTGTTTGCTTAACTGTTACTGAGATAGTTTCTCCAACGCTAGTCAAGTTTGACGTTATGCTCAAAAGCCTTGAGATTACAACGCTGAGTGAATACAAGCAAAGCCAAAAGATCAACGTAGAACGCGCTGCCAAAGATGGTGCTGAAATAGGCGGACACCCACTATCGGGGCATGTCGATTTCAAAACCTCTGTGCTTGACGTTCAGCAAATAGATGACAACTACCGCGTGCGTATTACGGCTCCACGCGAATGGTTAAAATACATTTTCCCTAAAGGCTACATTGCTTTGAATGGGGCAAGCCTTACTGTATCTGACGTTGACAAAAAAGATGGCTGGTTTGATGTTTGGTTGATTCCAGAGACTCGCAGAATGACTACTTTCGAAGAGAAGCAAAGCGGTTCAAACATCAACGTTGAGATTGAACGTGGAACTCAGGTGATCGTTGATACTGTGCGAGATGCTATTGACGAGAAAATGGGAGCTTTAATGCCAATGTTTGAGAAGTTTCTAGCGACAAATAACGCGGACATTGACTCTATCGGTCAAGCAGCACAAAAAGCTCTCTCAAACTCTGATAACCAATAATGCTTTGCGTCATGAGCTAGGGTAACACGCCCTAGCTTCAGCGTTTACTGAAGTAATAGCGCTCAAATAACGTGAAAAATCAAAAACTCACTTTTTTCAACACAATGTAATGATTTAAACTTGATAAGTATTCACTTTGTCACCAACATTCAGTTGGCCTAAGTTCGTCAATCGCAATGTCGCTTGCATTAAATCAAAAGCAATCTGGTTACCTGAAATTTCCGTTACCGTTAAGCAACAACCGTTATGAGCTACTGAAGCACCAATGGCTAATCCTTCAACCATTTCATCGCTTAGCTCAATGGTATGAGTTTGAAACGACTCTTTTTTGTTGATAGCAACCAGTGTTGCCATGCCTTGAACGATACCTGTAAACATAAGATTCCTATTTAGTATTCTAGTAACAGTTTTTCATAGCAGTTATTGTGACATTTCTTTATGATTCGTCCAGTGGAAGCTTAAGATCATTGTCTCTGATTCCTTCAGAATGTCCTTTCCTACACTATTATTCTAATTTTCCCTCTTATTTGGAGTTGTTTGTGCATCGTTACAAAGAAGAATCCTCGAATCTAATTAAACTTGCGGCCCCAGTATTGATCGCATCCGTTGCACAAACTGGAATGGGTTTTGTTGATACCGTAATGGCCGGTGGCGTAAGTGCTATCGATATGGCGGCGGTTTCGATTGCAGCAAGTATCTGGCTACCATCAATCCTATTTGGTGTTGGTCTATTGATGGCGTTGGTTCCTGTCGTTGCACAACTGAATGGTTCTGGTCGACAAGTAAAAATTCCATTTGAGATTCAACAAGGAGCGTTTTTAGCGCTCGTCATTTCCCTTCCAATCATTGGCGTACTGTTCCAGACACAATTGATATTGGAGTGGATGGACATTGAACAACTCATGGCGGAAAAGACCATCGGCTATATGAATGCGGTGATGTTTGCTGTACCTGCATTTTTGTTGTTCCAAACATTGCGAAGCTTTACCGATGGTATGTCTTTAACCAAGCCTGCGATGGTGATTGGTTTTATTGGCTTGCTATTAAACATCCCGCTGAACTGGATGTTCGTATACGGAAAACTTGGTGCTCCTGCTCTGGGTGGTGTTGGCTGTGGCGTTGCAACGGCTATCGTATATTGGGTGATGTTTGCTCTGCTGTTCGCTTACGTTTTAACATCAAAGCGTTTGGCGAAAATTAACATCTTCGGTACGTTCCATAAGCCGCAACTTAAAGCTCAAATTCGTCTGTTTAGACTTGGTTTCCCTGTGGCGGCCGCTATCTTCTTCGAGGTAACTCTGTTTGCGGTGGTTTCTCTGTTAGTTGCACCATTGGGTTCATTGATTGTTGCCGCGCACCAAGTCGCGATCAACTTCTCTTCGCTGGTCTTCATGATTCCAATGAGTATCGGTGCAGCCGTGAGTATTCGTGTTGGCCATAAGTTGGGCGAAAACAACACCGAAGGTGCGAAGATCGCGACACACGTGGGTATCATTGTTGGTTTAGTGACAGCCCTTATGACAGCGGCGTTAACGATTCTGTTTAGAGAACAGGTTGCATTACTTTACACAGAGAACACGGCAGTAATTATGGTTGCAATGCAGTTGCTGTTGTTCGCGGCGGTTTATCAATGTACTGACGCCATCCAAGTTATCGCGGCAGGTGCTCTGCGTGGCTACAAAGACATGCGTTCAATCTTCAACATTACCTTCGTTGCTTACTGGTTGCTTGGCCTTCCTATCGGCTACATCTTAGGAATGAAAGATTGGATTGTTGAACCTATGGGCGCGCACGGCTTCTGGATTGGTTTCATTGTCGGTCTCACATCAGCAGCGATTATGCTGGGTATGCGACTACACTGGATGCATAAACAAGACGACGACGTACAGCTAGAGTTTAGTTCGCGCTAGATTCGCACTCACTAAGTCGGTCTATCTGATTTCGAATAAAAAAAAGAGCTCTGATTTTCAGGGCTCTTTTTCGTTTAATGGTCAGGTAGATCGTATCTGCCTTAATATTCACTCTTCTCTCGAACAAAGCGCGCAAACTTGGGTTTTCCGTTTTGAGTAAAACCATTGTAACGAAAGGTAATACGGCTGCCGATCTCTGGCGGTGCGAGTCTCATTTGGTCACTGAACCCGCTGCCTATATAAAATTCCACACCCTCTTCTGTGTGAACCAAGATTGAACCCATCATCCCTTTATACTTCCCTGTCCCACCCTTGTAGCCAATAACTGTGGCTTCGGCATCATGATGCCTTTTCAGTTTTAACAAATCATTACTTCGGCCTGCTTGATAACGACTGGTGATTTTTCTAAGCATCAAACCTTCGCCATTACGCTCATCGACATTATCAAGTTGATGAAACAAAGCCTCTTCACTGTGAATTGGTACATGTTCTATGTAGCTGACATGAGATTCTCCAATCACGCTTACCCAATGCAAAATGTTGTAATAGCGCTTTTGATAATCTCCCGCAGCGCCTGGCATATCAAACAGCATGAAATCGATTTGGCGCCATGCTGTGTCACTCGGCGTATGATCGAGAACGGTAGATTGAACAAGGTGGAACTTGCCCCTTCCTGCCCACAACTCTCCTTCGAGATGGACCTTAGGCAAGTTTTCAGTAAACCACTTGGGTGAGTAAATGCGATTACCATTGCGTGTATAAAGATGTTGTCCGTCCCAAAGAGCCCGAATCCCATCAAGCTTTTCACTCTTCCAGTATTCAGAAACATCAATGCCTTGTTGGTATGTATTGGCCAGTACCAAATGGTCGGGAGGTAAATAGGATGAATGAGAAGAGAGCGAACACGCCCATAGAGTTGCTATCGCCAATTTAGTTAATCTCATCATCTGCTCCGTATTGATATCTGTAGTAGTCAACAAACGCCTTTAATCCTAAGCGTTCTGACACGTAGGTAGACAATCTTTGCTAGAAGATGCGATCCACTCACCAACCTTATCTAACCCTTTCATCTATTCATTTAATTAATGACTTATGGCTCTCATATGATCCGCCGTTTTTAGTTCTCAAATTGAGAAATGCCTTTTCTCAATTTGAGATGGGAATTCACTACAAATATAAGCTATTGAAAAATAACAACATAAAAGTTGGCACATTCAGTGCAATTGTCCATACATACTTAAAAGGAGATATCGCTATGGAACTACGTAAGATTGATTTAAACACAACGACACTGACACTTTCTATTTTCGGTGATCTGGATGCAGCAGGCAGTCGTGATGCACAAACCGACATTGATGATGTGATTTCTAACGATGGCCACCCTGAAATCGAAGTTGATTTTAGCCAAGTTGAGTTTTTAGATTCATCTGGGGTTGGCGCGATTGTTTATATGTTCAAACGTCTGACTGAACGCGAGCGTATTATGCGACTTGAAAATGTGACGGGGCAACCGCTTGAAATTATGAACTTGCTGCGTATTGGCCACGCTATCCCAGTAAATTCAAAAAATCCTGCAAATTCATGAAGAACCACTAAGCTAGAAGTAACAAAAAATAATAAGAAAAATTAGAAACATAGGACGTTGGCATGAAAATACTGAAAAACTACATAGCCCTTTCTCTGTCCGCTCTCGTTCTGGGTGGCTGTACTAGCTATCCTGAACAAGGCACAGGGGGTTTGGCTGAAAGTTACGATTCTATTAACTATCAAAACTCAGACTTCTCTCCTGTCATGCCAGACGAGCCTCTTGGTCCAGAACATGGATTACGCTTTGATTGGCAGCTTGCTAAATTGCACCTTGATGCCTTGATCCAAGAAGGCGCTCGTTGGTGCTTCCCCGCTGCTGTTGTTCAAGCAATCGAAAAGCAAAATCGTATTGCTCGTGAACTTCAAGGCGGTCTACTACTGGATGCAGCCAACGATTTAGTGATCCAAAGAAAACGCCTAAATGAACTTGAGGTCCAACTGGATTACGTAACTTCACAAGCCCGCTGTGAGCCACCAAAAAATGAAAATCAATTTAGAATGCAACTGTCGGTTATCGAACAGTTGTATGACCTGCTTAATGTTGACAACCAATTCGCGGAAGATTCGATTGAAGTAAACCCGAAGTATATGGGAAGACTTGCGGAAGCAACCAGTTTACTGAAAGAACACAAATCTCTAGACCTTGTGGTTACCGGCCATGCTGATGCAACGGGTGCCGAAGAATACAACGACAAGTTAGCGCTTGGACGAGCGAAACAAGTCGAACGCTACCTGACTATTTTTGGACTAGGCGCTCAACGAATCAAAGCCGTCTCTGTTGGCGAAACCGTCCCTCTTTTTGAAGGTGAATCTGACGGAACTCGTTTAACGAACCGCCGAGTAAGTATTGAAATTATCTCGCCTAAGAATGCCGAGAAAATGGGAGGTGGAATATGAAATCCTTAATCGCTTTTATCATCACCCTATCGTTATGCTTTGCGAATGTTGTCAATGCTAACGACGAGTTTTCAGATGCAGTTCAAGTCGGTGACCTTATCCAAGTTAACGTACCCGGTGAAAGTACCTTAAACACAGGTTTCCAAGTGGATAAGCGTGGCCGTATTACCCTTCCTGAAGTAGGCGCTGTGTTTGTTGCAGGTTACGACAGTGACCAGCTTAACAAAGTCGTTCTAGAGTCACTGGCAACCGCTTACAAAGATCTTTCGAACGCTTCAGTGTATGTAAAAGAGCAGCAAATCATCATCTACGTGCAAGGTTATGTAGAACAGCCTGGCGAATACACGCTCTCATTAGGTTCTAGCATCCAAATGGCACTTTACGCTGCGGGTGGTTTACGCCCGGGCGCGCAACTGGATAAGCTGATTCTAAAGCGAGGCGCAGATAAGAAAGAGTTTAACTACAAACGATTCCTTGATTCAGGAGACGAGTCAGCATTACCTACTCTTCAATCACTGGATTCACTATTCGTTCCAGCTTCTCCATTAGTCGGTAACATCGAGCAAGAGTTTGACGCAGCAAAGCTTGCTAACTCAGGTGACAGTGCTGATTCTCGTAACTCCATCAAAGTGTTTGGTGAGGTGAACGCGCCGGGTTCGTTCACTTACAAAGAGAACACCGACCTTGTCGACGTACTTATGCGTTCGGGCGGTGTAACTCGTTATGCCAGTGTTGAGCAAATCCGAGTGATTTCGAACAACACCCCAACGCTATTCAACCTAAAACGTTACTTAGATTCTGGTGACGAAAGTCTGCTTCCAATTTTACGCCCGGGTGCGACCATTTTCGTTCCCAAGCAAGAAGAAGAGATCAAATCCGGCGCCAACATGGTTTACGTAATGGGCGAAGTCGCAGCACCTGGTGCTTTTGAAGGCAAAAGAGACGCGACCTTTATGGATATCTTGGCGAATGCGGGCGGCCCAACTCGATTTGCAGAGTCACGACAAATCCGTGTCATCAAAGCAGATGGCAGAGTGCTTAAATTCGATTTAGCGGCTTACACTGAAGGCTTACCTAACTCTAACCCTCCTAGCATCAAAGCTGGTGACGCGATTTTCGTTCCTGAGAAAACCAACATGAACGAGAAGTCTTGGTTGAAAATCACGCCAGACAGAGCAGTTAACGTGATTGGTGAGGTGAATCGACCTGGTCGTATTGAATGGTCAGATGAAATGAACTTCATGGGATTATTGGCACACGTCGGTGGCCCTACGCTACGCGCTGACACATCGAAAATCGAGGTTGTTACAGGTAGAAAGCTAGTTGTGTTTAACCTTGATGATTTTATTCGAAATGGTGCGCCACGTGACCAAATGCCACAAATTCGAGCGGGCTCTATCGTGCGTGTTCACGACTTGCCACAAGACCCTTCAGACAATAAATCACAATGGGTTCGTCAAAGCTCTGATGCTTCGATCTACATTTTTGGACAAGTGAATGCGCCTGGTCGTTACCGCTTCACCAAAGACATGCACTTCCTTGATATCTTGTCTGCGGCTGACGGTCCAACAAAGGATGCCGACATCCACAACGTTCGAGTAACGCATCGTGACAAAACCTATTCGCAAGTAAGCAAACTTAACTTATCACTGTACTTCGAAACCGGTGACGAATCGTTACTGCCAAACGTAACCACTGGCGACACGATTTACATCCCAGAGAAAGGCAAAAACTGGTTAGATACACCGAAAGAAGAAACCGTTCGTGTGCTTGGTGCGATTAACAACCCAGGGCGTTATGTATTCAACGACAACATGACCATTCTAGATATTCTGGCAGAAGCTGCAGGCCCTACCGACAATGCTTACGTAGAGAAAATTACCATCGTCAATATGTCTTGTTGCCAAGGTCAGGCTCGTACTTTTGACCTTGTTGAATTCAGCAAAACGGCGAACATTTACAACCTGCCGGTGCTGCGCGCCGGTGACACGATTTACATTCCAGACCGTCGCGAAAGTTTTATTGAGAAAGCACGAGTCGGACTTGATGACATACTGCGTATCACCACGACCATCGTATTAATAGGAGCTTTATAATGACTATTTCAGCGACCCATGCCGAAGTCGAGCAACTGTATTTAGCTTCTGAACTTAACGGCCAAAAATCAATATGCGTCACCGCCTGCCATTCAGGTGACGGCGTAACATCTATTGCAACCGCATTAGCCGAGCGTTTTCTTCTTGCGGGTCATTCTACGCTTTATGTTGATCTCAACTTATTCAACCCTGCTTTCAAAGATTTGAATATGCTAGAAGATAATCAGCAAGGTCAATTGATTGAACATGTTGAATCTCAGCGTACATTTATCGGTGTCCCTGCTCCACAAGTTGCTTCAACGCAATTGGCTTATAAAGATCCGACAACGTTACAAAAAGTGGTCAACAAATGGTTAGAGAAATACGACAGAGTCATCATTGATACCTCACCGCTTCTCAACATAAACAAAGGAAACATTCCGGCGCAGTCTGTGGCGAGTGCTTGTGAAAGCACACTAATGGTTGTCGCTTATGGTGAAACGTCGAGTCACCACCTAGAACAAGCGAAAAAGCTGCTTGATGCACAAAGTATCAATCTAATGGGCTGCGTGATGAACATGAAACAAAAACCTAGCTTTGCACAAGAGTTGGTCAGACAAATCAATCGAATGAAATTCATCCCCGCTAAGTTTCGCGATAGCTTGGCAAACAAGCTGTATCAAAATGAGTTTTTGAACCTTCCGATGTAACTTTCTTTTGCTACTTTCTGGCTGTCATTAAACCATGACAGCCACCTATCTTATTAGACTTCAAGCTCCAACAGTTCTGAATAAATAAAAACCAAATTGAGTGTTTTTGGCGGAAATATGACTAAAAATACGATTTTAAAAACTATTCAACGCATTTCACGCACGCAAGTTGTGGTCTTACCACCTTTAAACTCATCCAAAAATCAACAGCCCCACACCTAACTTTAGCGGTAATGTGACACAGGCGGTTAAAGTGCCATGTAAATCGCATCAAAGATGGAATTCGTACGATTATTCCCTAAGATTATAAATAGAGGTGGTTTTTGACGAATTTGTAATAGTTTGACAAAGTTATCCGATGGCTGTTGAAACACAGTGGATGAATTGGCAAATCACACTTCACTGACTTTGCACGTTTATCTATTCAAACTTCACCCATCCCTCCTTCTGCTCAAATGGTTCAAATACACGGAAAGGATCACCATCGAGCAATTTAGATAATCAATTTACCTTGGTTACCTTAGTTGTATTATTAAAGAGAAAGGAAACTCAATATGAAATACAAGTTAAGCTCCGTATTTTTGTTAGTAGCAGCAGCCAGCGGTAATGCTAACGCTGGAGAATGTGGCAGCGTAACAATCGCAGATATGAACTGGAACTCTGCAACACTGATCGCCAATATCGACCAATTCATCCTTGAACATGGTTATGGGTGTGATGCTGAACTTATCCCTGGCGACACTATGCCAACAGGCACGTCTATGATCGAAAAAGGCCAGCCTGATGTTGCACCTGAACTTTGGAGCAACAGCTTAAAAGACGCATTAGATAAAGGTGTTGAAGAAAAACGTCTTCGCTACGCAGGTAAAGCACTTGTGAACGGCGGCGAAGAAGGCTTTTGGGTTCCAGCTTACCTAGTAAAACAGTACCCTGAAATGGCAACCATCGAAGGCGTACGCAAAAACGCAAGCTTATTCAAACACCCTGAAGACCCAGATACATCTGCATTCTACAGCTGCCCTGCAGGCTGGAACTGTCAGATCAGCGCCGGAAACTTGTTTAATGCTCTTGAGCTAGAAAACAGCGGTTTCACGATTGTTGATCCAGGCTCGAGTGCCGGCTTATCTGGCTCTATCGCAAAAGCTTATGAACGTGAAGAAGCTTGGTTTGGTTACTACTGGGCACCGACCGCTGTTCTAGGTAAATACGACATGGTTAAAGTCGACTTTGGCAGTGGCGTTAATGAGGAAGAGTTCCTTAACTGTACCACCAAAGAAGATTGTGAATCGCCAAAAGCGACCATGTACCCGCCTTCACCTGTTCACACGATTACCACTGAAAGTTTTGCGTCACGTGCTCCTGAAGCGTACGACTACTTTACTAAACGTGGTTTCACGAACGACAAAATGAACTCGCTACTTGCTTGGATGGAAGACAACCAAGCTGATGGCGAAGAAGCGAGTCTGCATTTCTTAAGTGAATTCCCAGAGGTATGGCACCCATGGGTTTCTGAAGAAGTGGCTAAGAAAGTTGAAGCAGAGCTGTAAGAGCTTGATTTAATAACAAGTAATTACGCTTCAACAATAAAACAGAAATAACGTCGCTATACTTGATGTTATTCATGATTCGGAGCCCTTTTCATTAGCGATTTTCTTCTCGCATGGACAAGTGGCACCGAACTATAAGGATATAAAATGGCTGACAGCAATTGGTTATCAAGCTTTCCAGAGATGGAACGCGGTGATTTACGAACCATAAAAAAGACGCTAGATGGCGCATACCGTGAATTTTCCCGTGAATACGGCGAAATGATTGAATCTCTCTTTGACCCTCTTCTTTCATTCCTTGTTTGGTTTGAAAAACTTCTTATCTCAACACCTTGGATTATTGTCCTTGCCGTGTGTACCAGCCTTGTCTACGCAGCAAGCCGTTCTTGGAAACTAGCTTTAGGTTGTGTTGTTTCACTGCTTCTCATTGGTTACTTTGGAATGTGGGAAGACACCATGCGGACGCTCAGTATCATTACTGTGTGTACATTGGTTTCAATATTCTTAGGCATTCCGATTGGTATTGCGATGGCTCGTTCAAATCGAGCTCAATCTATCGTTACGCCGATGCTCGATATCATGCAAACCATGCCTGCATTCGTTTATTTGATTCCAGTGGTAATGCTACTCGGCATCGGTAAGATTCCAGGGCTAATCGCCGTGGTTATCTACGCCATTCCACCTGTAATTCGCTTAACTAACCTAGGCATACGCTTAGTTGATAAAGAAGTCCTTGAAGCCGCTACCGCTTTTGGTGCGAGCAAAAAGCAACGCTTATGGGGTGTCCAACTTCCTCTAGCAATGCCAACGATTATGGCTGGAATCAACCAAACCATCATGATGGCACTGTCTATGGTTGTTATCGCATCCATGATTGGTGTTAAAGGCCTAGGACAACCGGTTCTCAAATCGATTACTAACCAGTACTTCACATTAGGCTTGATGAACGGTTTCGCCATCGTTGCCCTCGCAATCCTTTTTGACCGCGCTTCACAAGCGTATGCAAGAAGAACTAATGCGCATTTAGGAGGATTCAAGCATGACTAAACCATTGATTGAAATTAGTGGCCTATACAAGGTGTTTGGACCGAAACCGATGTCTGTTATGAACCGAGTTCAAAACGGCGAACACAAAGATCAGATTCTTGCGGATACGGGGCATACCGTTGGTTTAAAAGAGATCAACCTTGAGATTAACCGTGGCGAAATCTTCGTTATCATGGGGCTTTCTGGCTCGGGTAAATCGACGCTGATTCGCCACTTCAACCGTTTGATTGACCCGACTCAAGGTAAAATCATGGTTGAAGGCATTGATGTGATGAGCCTCAACACTAAACAGCTAGAAGAGTTCCGTCGTCATAAAATGTCGATGGTATTCCAACGCTTTGGCTTAATGCCTCATCGCACAGTGGTTGAAAACGTTGCGTACGGGTTGGAAGTACAAGGCATCAAAAAAGAAGACCGTTTAGCAAAAGCCAACGAATGGTTAGAAACCGTGGGCTTGAAAGGTTACGGCAAGCAATACCCTGCGCAACTTTCAGGTGGTCAGCAACAACGTGTTGGCCTTTCGCGCGCTCTGTGTACTAACGCTGAAATCTTGTTAATGGATGAAGCCTTTTCGGCACTCGACCCTTTGATTCGAAGTGAAATGCAAGACCAGCTTATTGAACTTCAAGAGAAGCTTCATAAGACGATTGTTTTCATCACACATGATCTGGACGAAGCACTCCGCCTAGGCGATAGAATCGCAATTTTGAAAGACGGCGAGTTAGTACAACAAGGCACACCACATGAGATTCTGCTAAATCCAGCCGATGATTACGTGGAAGCGTTCGTGAAAGACGTAAACCGCGCTCGTGCATTGACCGTTGAAACCGTTATGCAGCCTCCTCTGTATCGAATCACATCAGAAACAATTGAAGGTGCTTTGGCACAAATGAAGATGCTTAAAAACGATTACGCTTATCACGTAACAGATGACGGCTATCAAGGCCTAGTCACACAAGAAAGTCTACAAGACGCCGTTGAAGATTCATCGGTACATGATTTTAGTGATGAGATATACGAAGAAGTCCCTGCCATCTTACCAGATGCGGTGATTGAAGAAGTGCTACCGGACACTATGTCTTGTGACTACTCTCTTCCAGTTGTTGATGAAGACGGTAATCTAAAAGGTGAACTCGAGAGAAGCGCTGTTGCTGATATCTTCTCAGAAAGTAGCGAGGAAGAAGTAAAAGCCGACCCAAAGCCAAAGATTGATAAAGCTTCGTAGTCCTACTTTTCGTGATTTAAAGCTCGGCTGTTTAAATTATCGCTATTTGCGTTATCGCTATTTAGATTAGCCTAAACTACATAAACCGCTCTAAGACCACTGTTGTTATTTCACTGCAGTGGTCTTTTTTATTTGTATCGGGCTCGTTTTCTTCTGAGATCTACCCGCACCTTAGGCTTTATAGGCACCTAAGTTTATATTTCATAAGAGAAAACAAAATAAAATCAGTCCGTTAGGTTTGTCACAAACCCAATAGCAAGATGAGTGAGATGCCAATTAAATGCTCTATTTGTACGGCAACCAGTTGAAATTATTCTAGAAAATGACTAAAACTTAATAGTATTAACAGATATTAAGCTCAATAAAAGGACTTAATTTGATGAATTCTACTTTAGCGTCAGACGCAGCTACAAATCTAAACTCACAACAAGTGAGCAAGCTTGTCGATGAAAGCGTTCTGGAGCAAATGATTCGCGATACAAGTGCGGACATTATCCCTATCTTGATCGACCATTATGTCGAAGAATCACAAACACGCTTGGTCGCCATAAAAGAGGCTGTCACGCAGAAAGACGCTCAAACACTTGAGTTCGAGGTCCACACTCTCGGCAGCACAGCGCTTTCGTTAGGTAATCGCCCTTTGGGTGAATTAGCTCGAGCTTTAGAAAAGCTATGTTTAGAACAGAGTCATGATGCGGCATTTCGACAAGTTGATGAATTACTAGAGCTCGCAGAGCGTTCAATAAAAGCCTTGCTTGAAAGGAAAGAGGCAGGCTTCAGCTAGCTTTGCATGTTCATTATCGGTATCAGATTAAAAACTCAAAACAGTCGTTATTAATATAGTCGCCATAAGATGGGCTCCATCATGAACAGCAATGCGAGAAGTTATACAGGCCGCTTCTTAAAAGATTGCATGTGGTAGATAACAAATGTACAAGACTCGTATTGATGGTTGCATATCACTATGTTATTGATTGGTTAGGATAAAGTTTCAAAAGGAATACACAATGCGCCCTAAGGTATTGTTAGTTGAAGACTCCACCTCACTCGCCGTACTCTACAAGCAGTACGTAAAAGACGAGCCCTATGATATTTTCCACGTCGAAACCGGCGCGGAAGCTAAGACCTTCATTGAAAGGCACTCTCCACAGCTTGTGATTCTCGACCTTAAGCTTCCTGACATGCCAGGCGAAGAAGTCTTAGATTGGATTACTGCTAACGAAATACCGACCGCTGTCATCATCGCGACAGCGCATGGTTCAGTAAACATCGCGGTAGACCTTATCCAACGCGGTGCAGAAGACTTCTTAGAGAAACCCATTCAAGCCGATCGACTCAAGACCTCTGTTAGCTTGCATCTAAAAAGAGCGAAACTCGAAAACCTCGTCGATAACATGCAAAGCAAATTCGATCGTGATCGTTTTCATAATTTCATTGGCTCTTGCCTACCCATGCAGGCGGTTTACAAGATCATTGATTCGGTAGCACCAACCACTGCCAGCGTGTTTATTAACGGCGAAAGTGGTACAGGTAAAGAAGTGTGTGCGGAAGCGATTCACCAAGAGAGTCAGCGTAATGGTAAACCCTTCGTGGCCATTAACTGCGGCGCTATCCCTCGAGACCTAATGGAGAGTGAAATCTTCGGTCACGTTAAAGGTGCGTTTACCGGTGCGACAACCGACCGTAAAGGTGCAGCAATGCAAGCGCATGGCGGTACCCTATTTCTCGATGAGCTTTGTGAAATGGAACTGGAGATGCAGAAGAAGCTCCTCAGATTTTTGCAAACTGGTACGTTTACTCCACTCGGTGGCAACCGCGAGATTAAAGTGGATGTCAGAATTATCTGTGCGACCAACCGCGATCCACTGGTTGAAGTAGAAGAAGGACGTTTTAGAGAAGACCTTTACTATCGTGTTCACGTTGTGCCTATCGAAATGCCACCGCTTCGTGAACGAGGAAGTGACATTGTCACCCTATCTAATCACTTCTTGAAACTGTACGCGAAGCAAGACAAGAAGAAGTTCAAATCAATAGACAAAGAAACGCAGAATCTACTTAAACGTTATGCGTGGCCAGGCAATGTGCGTCAGTTGCAAAACATCATCCGTAACATCGTGGTGTTGAACAATGAAACGAGCGTGACTAAAGACATGTTACCGCCTCCGATTAATAAAGTAGATGCCGCTCCATCATCTAAATCAGTGACACCAATTCGAGTAACTGCGCCTCAACCTGCAGTTGTTGAAGCACCAGAAGCTAAGTTGCCACCGATTACTCCGGAAGAGTTGGAACAATCGTCAGTTGCTCAAGCTCACAACGAGCCGATGACGCCTGCATTTACCACAAGCGAAGGTGCTATTCGTCCAATGTGGCAAATAGAACGTGAAGCTATTCAACATGCCATCAATCATTGCGATGGCAATGTGTTAAACGCTGCTGTGCTGTTAGAACTGAGCCCTTCTACTGTTTATCGTAAGAAACAGGCTTGGGAATCGGAAGATGAGTACAATCAAGCCTAACCAAGGTGTACTCGACATAAACCTTCATGAGATTTGGCTGTTGATCGACAGCCAAACTTTTGGAGGCATAGAAACGCATGTTTTAGAATTAGCACAAGGCCTGATATCGGAAAGCGCTCAGTATTCAGAGGCTGTTCGTATCGTTCTTTTGACTAAGTTTAATCCTGAAGCGATCATCGTTGAAAAGTTGAATGCTCTGAACATCCCTTTTAGTTACCTCTCCGATTTAGCCTCATGTTCTGTAGATTCAAATGGCAATAGCGCGACACAGCTGAAACGTGCAGTTCAACATTATCAACCAAGGCTTATCCATGCTCATGGTTACAAAGCCAGTTTGGTCAGCAAGTTAATCAAGCTTCCGCCTCGTTTCAACAACACAAAGCAAATCACCACTTATCACGCAGGTGAAACCCCAACAGGCAAAGTATGGCTTTATGATTGGCTCGACCGTTACAGCAGTTTTCTTTCTGATCAGTCGCTCGTGGTCAGTGAAAAGATTAAAGCGAAAGTGCCGAGTCAAACCCATCAATTGAATAACTTTGTTAAAATGCCAACCGGGTTAACAAGCTCCCCTTCATCAAGCCCATTCCATGTTGGTTTTGTGGGGCGATTGAGCCATGAAAAAGCGCCTGATCGATTTGTTGCATTAGCCAAACAGTTTCCTGATGTTCGGTTTGAGCTTTTTGGTGACGGGCCAGAAATGGACATCTTAGTTAAATCGCAGCCTGATAATGTGACCTTTCATGGGCATCAGACCAATATGGACGACGTCTGGAGCCAAATCGATCTGTTAATCATCCCTTCTCGCTTTGAAGGCTTACCTATGGCGGCATTAGAAGCCATGATTCGTGGCATTCCCGTTCTCGCCACCTCAGTTGGTAACTTGCCTCAACTCATCGAGCATCAAGTTAACGGCTACCTTGCAAATTCAGAAGCTGAGCTAGAACAGTTTTTATCTTTGTGGATGTCATTGACGAACGAGCAACGTAACTCTCTCAAGAGTCACGCGATAGAAACCGTGAAAAACCAATACTCCCCACAAGCCGTTGTCCCGCAGTTGTTGGAAATCTATCAACTCGACCGTTAATTCTAGCCTTAGTCGATAACTGGTTATTTTGGCTTGATGATTTAAGTACTTTAGTCAGTTTTATACTGATTCTCAAAATGACAAAACTCACCTCAAGGCTACGCCCTCACTTAATAATCCAACATTAAATCAGTAAGTTAAACAAAATGCATAACTGGCACTCACTTTGCAATCTTTAACATCAGGCGTAACTACGTCTTAAAAAGATTACGAGCCGAGTCCTAAAGAGTTTATTTGCCAATAGAGGTCACAATGGTCAACCCTGAAGCCAATAGATTGCCAGTCATCATCACGATCAGCACCTTGTGTGTTGGGCTTGGTGTTGTTTGGTACTTTGTGCCTCACCCTGCTGTCATTGTGGCGCTCGCTCTTGTGCCATTGGCCGGGTTATTCGTGTTAAACAAAACATTCTGGTTAGTTCTATTGTTCGTTGTCTTTTCATTTTTCCGAATTCACGAAGCTATACCTCAGCTCTATTCGCTAAAAATACCGCTGATGCTTTCATTAGGCGCTCTGTCGGCTCTTCTATGGCATGCATTAATCAGTAAAGAACTTAAAATCTTCTGGCACCCTTGTTTAAATTGGCTCGCCATATTTTGGGTATTGGTTTTCATTGGTATTATCTTCGCGTCCAACAGGCCAATAGCACTAGCAGAATTCAAGGGCGTTTATTGGAAAATTATAGTGATGACGCTTGCGATTACTTGGCTAGTAAACACCACGGAAAATCTCGCAAAAACCGCGATGACGATTATCTACGCTGGCGCTTTAGTCAGCTCTATTGCCGTGTACAACTCAGTAAATGGTATTGGGCTTGTCGAGGGCTCACGCGTGACTATTGGCCGCGATTTTGGCTCTATGTTAGGTGACCCGAACGACCTAGCACTGGTACTGATGTTCCCACTCGCCTTTACAATAAGCCAAGCCACCACGACTGGCATCTCACGATCCAAACGTTTAATCAGTGCCTTAGTTTGTCTGTTACTGCTCGCCGCCATTATTGCCACTCAAAGCCGTGGCGGATTACTGGGTTGTATTGCGGTGATTGGTATTTTTGCGTGGAAGCTAGTGCGCTCTAAAGTTCTCTTAATCTCAGTGGGAACTGTCGCGGCCGTGGTGCTCTATTTAGTTGCTGGTATCTCAGACAGATCTTCTGGTGGTGCCGCTGAACAAGGTATCGATGAATCTGCAATGGGTCGAATCTATGCTTGGGAAGCAGCAATAAAGATGGCAGTTGAGAATCCACTGACCGGCGTAGGGTTGAACAACTTCTTCTCGAACTACTTCTTTTACAGTTCGCATTGGGACGGACTGAATCACGCCGTTCACAGTACCTGGTTTGGTGTGTTGGCAGAAACAGGCTTTATTGGTCTGATCATTTTTGTCTGCCTTATCGTTTCTTTGATCAAAACCTCTCGCTCTACGCTAACGAGGTTAAAAAACTCGGCCACAGAAATCGCCCCCGAACTCAATGCGGTCGCCTATGCGATCTATGCAGGTCTGATTGGAACAATCGTGTCGGGTACATTTTTGACTCAAGGCTTCAACTGGCCGATTTATATCCTCGCAGCACTCACAGTTTGCGTCTCAAATGTATCTCAAACTGCCTGTCAAAATGAGAAAACCTAAAAGACACATTTTAACCTATTGAAAATATTACATTTATTAGATGGCACAATATATGAAAGTACTTCTATATAACAAAAAAGAGGATTTTCATTATGACGTCAGTATCTATACATCAATTCAAACATTGGCTTAAGTTTCATCCTAATTCTCGAATTAGAAATGTGTTTTTCATTTTGAAAAACATCAGAAGCGCAGAGCTACCTACCCCTAAACTATTTAATCGCTGTCTATATCAAGCGCACAAGCTAGTGGTGAATCTGGTTTCTGGCTTTACGCGATTCTTCTACTGGACTCCGGCTTTCAAAGGTCGTGTGGCTCAATGTGGCAAACGCCTGTATTTGTATGGTGGACTGCCTTTCGTCAGCGGTCCGGTGCAAATTACGATTGGCGACAACTGCCGTATCTCTGGCCACACGACATTCTCTGGTTGTACTCAACAACTTGAAGGCTTGGAACACCCACTATTGTCGATTGGCAATAACGTCGACATTGGTTGGCAGTCGACTATCGCTGTTGGAGGTAAAGTGGTTATCTCTGACAACGTACGAATCGCAGGCGGCGCTTTTCTATTTGGATACTCTGGACACCCGCTTGATGCAAAACGCCGAGCGCTAGGTGAAGGCGACGACCCTCAGCAAATCGGTAACATCATTCTTGAACCCGATGTTTGGTTGGGCACGAATGTGACGGTCAAAGGTGGCGTAACCATCGGCGAAGGTGCCGTAATAGCCGCAGGCAGCGTAGTAACAAAGAATATTCCTGCCTTCGCAATCGCAGGTGGCAACCCAGCTCGAGTTGTCGGTCACATCAAACCCGTTGAAGTGACAGAATCCGATATGTTCGATTCGTTAGAGACTCATGGAGGTGACCATGCGTGATTTAATCGTATTTGGTGAAGACTTTGGTGGCCTGCCTTCATCGACTCAACATTTAGTTCGTCACCTTGCTAAGCAGCACAAAGTCTTATGGGTCAACTCAATTGGCTTAAGACAACCGAAGCTGTCCGCCAAAGATGTTAGCCGAGCGTTCAACAAGTTGTTTGGTAAAACCAAGGCCGTAACTCAAAACATGCTCGACTCTGAGGGACACGACAACATTACTATCGTTAACTTAAAGACAATCCCTGCGCCTGCTTCTAAATTTTCTAGAAAGTTGGCTCAGCAAATGATGTTGCACCAACTAAAACCGATTATTGCGGAGCTTAATCTGAACGCGCCTATCCTATGGACCTCTCTTCCAACCGCTGTTGATTTGTGCGGACACTTAGGCGAGTCATCTGTGGTCTATTACTGCGGTGATGATTTTAGCGCGCTGGCTGGTGTTGATCATGACACCGTTGCACAGCACGAATCAGAGCTAATCGAAAAATCAACGCTTATATTCGCGGCTAGCAAAAAATTGATGGATAAATTTCCAAAGCATAAAGCGCACTTGCTACCACATGGTGTCGACGTAGACCTATTTTCAACACCCGCACCAAGAGCAAAAGATTTACCAAGCAACCACCGCCCTATTGCTGGTTTTTATGGCAGCCTTTCTAAGTGGCTTGATTATGAAATGATTGATCATGTTGCGAATGCGATGCCGGAATGGGACTTTGTTTTCATAGGTCCAAACGAGCTTGATACGCTCATGCTGCCTAAGTTGAGTAACGTACATTACCTTGGCCCTCGTCCACACCACACGCTACCAAGCTATTCTCAACACTGGGATGTGAGCTTGTTGCCGTTTGTTGATAACGAGCAGATCCGAGCGTGTAGCCCACTCAAATTAATGGAATACCTTGCGGCGGGCACACCCATTATCACAACACCGTTCCCTGCTTTGGTTCCATATCAAGGGCACGTAACCACGGTTGGCAGTGCCAACCAAATGATTTGGGCGCTTGATCATGCACGCGAGCTAAGCAACTCACCTATCTCTGTCGTCGAACAAGAGAGCTGGCAGAACCGTGGTAACTTCGTACATTGGATGTTGGAGCTATTATGAATAATCTGAAATTGCGGTTATTAGTCATCATCAATGCGATGTGGCGCCAACGCTACGTTATCGTTCTGCCAATGCTTATTTTGCCCTTTGTAGGCTTTGGTGTGAGCAAGTTGGCTCCAACTAAATATGACGCGCATACCAGTATGTTGATTCAAGAAACGGCCAAGATGAATCCATTCTTGGAAGACATTGCCGTTTCGACGATGCTCAAAGATCGACTTAACGCATTGAGAACACTGCTTCACAGTCGACATGTGCTTTACTCGGTCGCTGATGAACTGCAATTAACCACGCCAGATATGCCTGAAATTGAGAAACAAGAGATCATTACTGACCTGTCTCAACGTCTAACGGTGACTCAGCTTGGAAAAGATTTTCTAAAGATAAGTCTAACGTCGAACACACCAAATGGAATGGAAGCGACGCTGCGCTCGGTAAGTGAACATTTCATTGAACAGTTACTCGCACCGGAACGTTCATCGATTGAAGATTCAAGTAACTTCTTGAAAATCCATATCGACAAACGTAGCGCAGAGCTTGCAGAAGCAGAAGAAGCGCTAGCTGCATACATGAATGAGAATGTTCATTCGACGCCTGAGGTACAGAGCCAAAGTTTGAATCGCTTAGCTTCACTCAAACAAACATTGGCAGAAAAAGAGGCCGAGTTATCGGGTGTCGAAAAAAGTTTAGGGTCAATCGACCAACAACTTTCAAGAACCAACCCTGTGATCGGTAAATTAGAAGACCAGATCATCGATATTCGTAGCGACCTTACCTTGTTACAAGCTAAATACACGGACAAGCACAGTGCTGTGCAAGCTAAAGTGCGTGAGCTAGATAGACTAGAGAATGAACGTAAGAGTTTGCTCGAGGTAACCCAGCCAACGATGAACAGCGACCAGCTTTGGGACATCGCAAGTAGTACGACACTGAACAAACTTTCTGATACCCAACCTCTTCTGGTCACTCAATTACACAGCCTACAGCTGGTTCGCGCTCGCTTTGAGTCTTTAACCGAAGAGACCAAAAGCCTTCGTACTATGATTTTCGAATTAGAACACAAGGCCAATAACTTCGGCGAAAATGCAAAAGAGATGTACCGCCTTAAACGTCAAGTTGAAATCAAACGTCAACTATATGATGAACTGACAGAGCGTTATGAAATGGCTCAGCTAACGGGTTCGCTTGGTGTATTCGAGCAAAACAAACGTGTGAAGATTATTGATTTGCCTTTCACACCGAGTATCAAATCTAACATGCCGACTTTTGTCTTTATTCTGGCTGGATTTGTTGCAGGTATCGGATTGGGTATTGGTTTAGCGGTATTGTTTGAACTGTTTGATTCTTCAATCAAACGCAAAGACGAAATCGAAGATATCTTGGGTGTCCCTGTGATAACGGTGATCCCGAAAATGAGCTAGTCAGCCTCAAAGCCATTTTTGACTTGCTAGCTTCACAGCTTTCTAATTTCCTAGCCTCGAGCTTCCTAGCTTTTTAGTTTCCTAGCTTCGTGCATCCTAGAGAAAAACGCCAACACTCGCTTGGCGTTTTGTTTGTTTAAAGCCCCAAGTTCTAATGCTACTTTCGATTTACCCAAGCCCTATGATTCAAACTGCCATTCAATTGTATTTTGTTTTGATTCCCATTTTGAGAAATGAAAACTGCCCTAGAATTAAATAATCTAAACAACTGAAAAATAACGGTTATTTAATTGGCACAACTCCTGCAATCTCCTTGTGTAGTTAAACGTTTTAAAGAAGTTACTTCAAGAGAAACGTCAGAAAGGCGAAACAACAATTATAAAGGCAGGGTCCAAACTATGAATACGCATTTAACGAAGCATGGCAAAAAGATCATACACGTTGTTCAGCACCTTGCACCGGGTGGATTAGAAACCCTAACTCTGGATTTGCTCCGCCTTGCTAAACCAACAGACCAAGTGTTGATTGTCAGTTTAGAGGGTACTAAACAAGAGTCTATAAACAACTGGCCGAAGCTAGAGCCATACAAAAAGCAAATCGTCTTTTTGGATAAAGCACCAGGCGTACAATTCAATATCATTATTAAGCTAATTAAAGCCTTCAACGCGATTCGCCCTGATGTGGTTCATACCCATCATATTGGCCCACTGTTATACGCTGGTTATGCCGCTCGCGTAACCGGGGTTCCAACTCGAATCCATACCGAACATGACGCTTGGCATCTGAACAACAACAAACGTCGTCGATTACAAGCGCTTGCTTTAAAAGCTGCTCAACCAACGTTAGTTGCCGACGCGACACGTGTTTATAACCAACTACGCACTGCTTTTTCTTATGAGAACATCATTACCATCAAAAATGGCGTTGATTGTGAGAAGTTTAAGCCAATGTCGAAAGAACACGCGAGAGCAAAACTAAACCTGCCGACAGACAAACACATCATCGGTTGTGCAGGTCGACTAGAACATGTCAAAGGCCAAGACCAACTTATTAAAGCACTGACTCTTTTACCTGAAAACATGGTTGTCGTATTGGCTGGCGTCGGTACGAAACGCAATCAACTAGAGCAACTTACTAGCCGCTTGAATCTGAGTGACCGAATCATATTTCTTGGCCTAGTTGAAGACATGACCACGTTTTACGGATCGTTGGATACCTTCTGCCTACCTTCACGTCATGAAGGGCTGCCGCTTTCTACACTCGAAGCTCAAGCGTGCAATATTCCAACCGTCGCAATGGACGTTGGTGCCGTCGATGAAACCTTATGTCCAGTCAGCGGCGCCCTCGTCAAAAGCGGCAGCATTGTGGGGTTAGCTAGTGCGCTATTAGAAAAGCAAAATGAACGCTTTTTGTCACCTCGTCGTTACGTACTCGAAAACTTCGACATCATCAAAATGGTTTCGTCTTACAACGATATATCAGAAGGAGCTTACGCATGATTGATTGGTTGCTTGCGGGACTTTGTTTGTTTTCAGGTGCGTTGATTGTCTATCATCACGCAGCCTACCCTTTGTTACTGCGTTGGTATGCGAAAAGCCACCCCGCACGCAAAGTTGAAGAGAGTCATCGTTGCTACAAAGAGGAACAGCAAGATTGCACGTTGCCGACCATCACCGTTCTTGTTCCTGCATTTAACGAAGAACAGTGGATCGCAGACAAGATTCGTAACCTTGCTTCACTCGATTACCCAAAAAAGAAGTTGGAAGTCATTATCGCTTGCGATGGTTGCACTGATAACACAGTCGCCATTGCACAAATGACCATACAAGAAGCGATGTGCAGTGATGTCTATTTTGAGATACATGACCATCAAGTAAACCGAGGTAAAGTCGCGGTTGTTAATGAAGAAGTGACACGTGTAACCAGTGATATCACGGCGATGAGTGATGTTTCTGCCCTTATTTCATTGGATGCTTTGCTTATAGCTGCCGCTCATTTTGAAAGTGACAAGGTTGGAGTGGTAAACGCAACGTATCAACTTTGTCCAACAGGCAATGAAGGCGAAAACACGTATTGGCAGTACCAAACCGCGGTTAAAGAGTCTGAGGCTTCGTTAGGTTCTAGCTTGGGTTCTCATGGCGCTTTCTACTTGTTTAGAACACACCTGTTTGAACTGCTTCCACTCAACACTATTAATGATGATTTCATCTTACCGATGCAAATCGTTAAACAAGGTTACATCGCCGAATACGAAACCCAAATGGTTGCATTAGAGCTAGAAGAATCGAACCTAGAAACAGACTTCAAAAGAAGACTTCGTATTTCAGCGGGCAACATGCAACAAGCGATTCGATTATTTGCCTTGTTCAGCCCGAAGTTTAAAGGCATCGCGTTTGCGTTCTTTTCAGGAAAAGGACTTCGCCTACTCACTCCCTATTTAATGATTGTGTGCTTAGTGTGCTCAATCTTACTTAGCAACTACTTGGTATTTGAAGCGCTGTTATGGGCTCAAGTTGCCGTTTATACCATTGGCGTCCTTGGCTGCATCTTGCCAAAGCGTCTAGTAAACAAACCTATTTCATTAATCTCTTATTTGATAGTTGGACACTACGCCAACTTCATTGGTGGCATTCGTTACCTAATCGGACTAGAAAACTCACCTTGGACACGAGCAAATCATTAAGGACTTATTATGATGAACATCGAACAGCTATCTACCCAAAACCTATACCAATACAAAATCTCACGTGCTAAACGTACTTTCGATTTTGTAAGCTCACTGATTGCTTTGATTTTGCTAGCGCCCGTATTTCCGTTGATTGCGATGGCGATTGCACTCACTTCTCGTGGCCCTATTTTCTACCGTCAATTGCGCGTTGGTAAATCGACACCGGAGAAAATGGAAATCTTTGAGATCATGAAATTCCGTAGCATGTACGAGGATGCAGAAACTCGCTCTGGTGCAGTTTGGGCTACCGCGAATGACCCGCGAATCACGCCTGTTGGCCGCTTTTTGAGAAAGACACGTCTTGATGAACTGCCACAACTGATCAATGTACTGAAAGGTGAAATGTCTCTAATTGGCCCGCGCCCTGAACGCCCTACTTTTTACACCAAACTAGAGAACGAAATTCCTTACTTTGCCGACCGCACATACGGTGTAATGCCTGGTATTACAGGGCTTGCACAAGTAAATCAAGGTTACGACACCTGTATTGATGATGTACGTCGTAAAGTAGGTTTTGACCACAGTTATGCACTAAGCCTATGTTCGGTTAAGTCTTGGATTGCCGCTGATCTCAGCATCATCTCTAAAACAATCATCGTAATGGTAGATGGTCGAGGTCGCTAAACCAGTATGGTCTAATGTGGATACAAAGCCTGTTTTCTATAAAGCCTTAGGGGGCGATTGGAAAGTCGCTAATGAAACACATAGTGCCGAATTAGCCCACGTTAACTAGACTCGCTGCTCTCGGTTCTCAGTTGAATGGTGTAATAAGGTTTCTTCCCTATCAATTGACGTAAACATTGGCAATGAATGTATAACGCAGATGTGGCTTGAGTTAGGGATTAGAAATTAAGAGCTGAGAGCTCAGAGTTAAGAATTAAGAGTTAAGACGAGAAAGCTTATATTCATAGAAAACCACGGCACTTTCGTCAGAGGCTTGCTCAACAAAACCTAGCTTATTAAGTAAGTGTGTAGAGGCTATGTTTGAACGGTCGACACCGCCAATCAGTGTGGACCATGACTCGGTTTTTGCGACTTCTGTGATGAAACTCTGCAATAACTCACTCGCGAAACCCTTGCCCCAGCATTCTTCTGCAAGCAAGTAGCCAATATGAGCATCACTTTCGTCTTCTACATAAGCGAACAGAAAACCAATCAATTGATTATCGTTGGATTTCACTTGAAGTAAGCGGCTCCCCGACAACATTCGGTCGAGCCAAATTTCAGCCAGTTCACGTGACACAATACCGTGAAAGTATGGTGGAAGGTTTTCAACGACTGACGGGATTAGAATGCCAGGTACTCGCTCAAGCAGAGCCGAACGTTCAGGAACAGTAAGTTCACCTGCGACTTCTTCTACTTTTAGTCTTTGAGTTTCAAACGAGATCGCCATGTGTCCTGCCTAATTCGATAAAAATGTGGATTATACACCTGAGTTCTCGTGTTGGCTTCGTTTCCAGGCTAAAGCAAACTAAAGAACAGCCACGCCTTCAACTTCAATCACTGAGTTAACATTTGCTCGCTCGATTATCTTGAGTAACGTCGTTTGAACTAATTCATTATCTCGGATTTCGGTTTCACAAGAAAAACGCTCTTCTTGAACACCATCGCCCTCACCCAGCATAAATTGAACCGCGACTTCCGTTGCGAGATCTTTGGTCGCTCCGTAGTACGCTAACGTGATTTTTGGGTATCCGTGGTCGCCTTTTTTAACCTGCTTTGCGATACGTTTTTTGGCTTTATCTAAATTCATACAACTTCCTTTTAAGTTTGAAATACAAGGTGACTAGAACACCTTTTTAAACGGTAAGCAATACAATCAGCGTTGGTTATAGAGATTCCCTAGCCTCTTGATACTAATCAAGATGGTACAGTCTTAGCACTTTAAAGAGTGATAGCTAGAACACAGAAAACCTGTTTAAGAAATATAATGACAACACATAAGAATTACGCGCCAAGAAGCGGTAGATGTTTTCGTTGTTGATAAGTTAAGGCTAACTCCAAGCACTGCTTGATTGGTGCCTTGGGAAGTGGTTCAGTCAGTTTCAAGACGATTGCACGATTACCTTGAAATACCAATGTGCCATCGTGCAATTCTCTGAATGTGTCGATTAGCTTCGTTTGGCAGTTAAAGAACAAGTAATAGTTGTTTGGCGATTTTAATTTCCAATCGATTCGAATTGGGCTGCCCGTCTTAACGCTGTAACTCGGCTCGCCCCATTTCAGAGACTCTTCGACTTCACCTAGTTCCAAATCAGAGCAAAGCTCAAAGATTAATGAACGCAACTCTTCAAGCCGAGCTCGAACATCATCGGGATACTCGTCGAAATGTGTTTTGATTGCTTGGTCCATTGAACCTCCGATCCACTTGTTGAGATATTAAAATGCAGCTCACTTAAAGCATACAGCCTTAAAAATTAGTCCAACTCAAAACGAAAAGTGCCAAGCCTCGTAAATCACTTTTGCGTTATCTGTTCGTTAGCGGTTTTCAACGCCAGCTTTAAACCGTCCGTATCCTTACAACCAATGTAAACATGCTTTCCATTGTTTAGCCTTAACTTCAGGGCTGAACCTATCGATGCATTATACAACCAGCCATCGCTCAGCATTCGGATACCAATACCTTGATACCACTTGCTTTGATAGAACGATGTCTCTGTAATGTCTGACACTTCTACATTCTTACGCAAAAAGCCAAAGCCGAAATACCAACTTAGTACATTGTCTTTGACCTCAATGGTCATGGAGAAAAAGAGCAAAGCAATTAAACCATTGATGGCGTGAGCGACTAATGTCCCGGGGTTATTATCCGAGGTAACGACAATGAAAGCACTTATCGCAACAAGGATGAGCAGCAATCCCTTGTTGGATTCCTTACTATAAAACACAGTGGCAACTCCTATAGACAACGAACAATCCACTAACTAGCCAACAGTTATCTTACTGCAGCCTTTCTAAATAATCGTAGTAAGTAATGCAGGCATACTCCCACAACCAAACCAAGTAGCATCGCCTTGATACTACCAACCCAAAGTATCAAGCCAGAATAACCTTGTCCCGGACCTAAGCCTTGTTTATTAATCACATCGACGAACATAAATCCGTTCCACAGCACATGCAGTGAGGCTGTAAATCCATGCACACAAATTGCGATGGTTCCAAGTAACTTGTACTTGCTAATGACTGGTGCGCCACAAAAAATGACAACAAGCGCAAAGGTAAAAATCAGAGGGCCAGACAATACTAAAGTGAGTGTGGTTACTTCAACGTGGCTCTCTATGCCATAACTGTATGTACAAAATACCATTGTCATTGAAAACAAAAGCGAAATGAGTGCGAACCATAGCGTTCTATTCATTGGGGTTCCCTGCCTTAATAGTGGGTTTAGGACAAATTCGATAATCGACAGGAAGAACTAATTACCAAAAATACGGCATGAGAAATGCCCTTGTTACACGACTATTCGATGGACGACTCAGACTTTCATAAACCCAATGTAACGGAAGACTTAGAACACAAGCTAGGCTCTATAAATGCGGGAGCAGAAACTTCTACGCTCTTATTGACAGAGGGGGTCATATCAACGCCGCCTTAAGCGGACAAAAATAGTTGGTTACACTTGTTGAGGCACGAAACATAACCAACTGTTTTTGTTCCGTTTAAAGGCCTTGTTAAGTCTCGGCTTCATCGCATACTAACTCAGCAGGTTCTTCAACTTCATCACCTGGTATGCAACCAATAAGAAAGCGTACAGGCTTGGATAAAGCCTTATGTACTTTTAACGCTTTAGCTGTAAATGAATCAACTTTATCGATTAATTTTCCCAAGCGTTCGATAACATTTGAATTAGATTTAGCAACATTTGAAAGTTCGTCTTGATTTGCGACGACCATCCCTATAGTAGATTGTAGTGATTGCTTCAGCCCTTTAGCACCATTAATTTTGTACATTGATAATGCAGTTCGTAAGCGTTCAACTTCTTCGAGAAGTGTAATTCTTATTCCAGACTCTAGAGAACTGCTTAAAATTGAGTCGAAGAGTTCTTCAATAAGTTTGGTAACTACTTCTAGATCTTCTTTAGCTAAGGTTTCTTCTTTATAAGTTGAAGAGAGCAGATCAGAGCAGAATTGAAGCCTAGTCATTACACCATCACTCAGTTGTTGTTTTTGCCCTTTCCAAGTAGCATTCAAATTAAGTGGGAATATGGCTCGCTCAACTTGTGGAAATGAGGATAGATATAACTCGGTGTTAGCACCCTCATTCATTTTAATTAAGTCCTTAACTTGCTCTCCTAATTGATAAACCTCAATTACTTTTTTCGTAATTGCGGAATCGTTAGTTTCATCTTCATCTAAAATTTGAGCCCATACTTGTCGGACTTTTTGCTCATCTTTTTTAGCTTTAGCTTGGTTTAGAATGTCGTAAAAGCGACCTGCAGGGTTATCTAGATCAATCAAATTTTAACCTCATATAATTAAGAGACTTAACAGCTATTAGACAGAAAAATTCTGCATTTAAATATAGGATTTTTCTATCTAGTTTAATATGCATATTAATTTACCACGATTAATCACAGCAATTCAGTGACTTAAAACATAGATAGACTCATTGAATGACAAAATGCAGAATATTTCTATATAGTATGAATTTCGCAAAAACCCCGCTCTACTAGATATAAAAACAGTACCTCTGCGCATACCCCAAAAACAAAAAAGCCTGCCATTTATGCGAACATAAATGGCAGGCTTTATACGTTAATTAAATTTGTTTGTGGCTAGCTTACGCGGCTTCGAATGCGAGGGCTTTCTTCTCTACTTGGCGGAAGATCAGCGTTAGTATGCCGTTTACTGCTAAGTAGAATGCGCCGGCGATACCAAACACAGTAAGTGTGTCGTAGGTTTGGCCGTTAATACGCTGAGCGTAACCCATCAAATCCATGATGGTGATGGTGCTTGCCAGTGACGTACCTTTGAAAACTAGAATCACTTCGTTCGAGTAAGCTGGAACGGCGCGGCGTAGTGCATATGGCAGTAACACTTTCAGCGTTGCGATTTTGTCCATACCAAGTGCGCGACATGCTTCCCACTGCCCTGCTGGAATGGCGTTGAATGCGCCTCTGAACAGTAGCGTGCTGTATGCGGCAGTGTTCAAAGCTAATGCTAACATTGCACAGAACCAAGGTTGGCTTAACCAAGTCCACATGAAGCTTTCACGAATCCAATCGAACTGACCCGGGCCGTAATAGACCAAGAAGATCTGCACCAATAATGGTGTGCCAGTGAACAGCGTGATGATGCCACGAGTGAACCAGTGAATCGCAGGTATTCTTAGGATTATCGTTACCGTCATCAGCAGTGACAAGATACAACCAACCAGCAATGAAGCACCTGTGAGTTGAAGACTGGTCACTAAGCCTTCAAGCATTTGAGAGAGGTATTGTTGATTCATGCCATTGCCCCTTTGTTACCCAAACCTTGAATAGAGAACTTACCATCAATCACTTTTACCAATCTTTGTGTGATTAAAGTGATGACCAAGTAGATTGCTGCTGCTGTCGCGTACCAAGTAAATGCTTCGTGCGTTGCCGCTGATGTTAGTTGTGCTTGTTTCAGCAAATCTGTTACGCCAATCAGCGAAACTAATGCAGTGTCTTTCAGTAACACTAACCATTGGTTGGTTAACCCTGGTAGTGCGTGCCTTACCGCTTGAGGCAATACGATACGAAAGAATGCACGAGACTGAGAAATACCAAGCGCGCTTGCTGCTTCTCTCTGCCCTTTGCTTACTGCTTTTAATGCACCACGTAAGGTTTGCGAAGCGTAAGAAGCAAAGATAAGTGACAGTGCAACAACACCAGATAAGAACGGGCTCACTTCTATGAAGTCGCCAGTGATCATGAACAGAACTTGTGTCGAACCAAAGTAGATAAACAGTACGACCAGAATTTCTGGTAAACCACGAACAATCGTCACAAATGCAGTCGTTGGCCATTTGATTGCAATACGACGAGACATCTCACCACTTGCAAACAAAACTGCTAGAACCAATCCAACCAATAGACTTACGAACGCAAGCTGAACTGTCATCCAGCTTGCTTCGACGAGCCCAAAAGAGTAACCCGTTAACTGCATATTACTTACCGAAGTACTTGTTGAAGATCTTGTCGTATTCGCCGTTCGCTTTCACGGCTGCAAGTGCTGTGTTCAGCTGGTCTACAAGTTCTTGATTGCTCTTGTTTACTGCGATACCAAAGCCGTTACCGAAGTACTCTTGGTTTGTTACTTGGTCGCCAACGTACGTTAGGTTGTCTTCTTTCTTGAACCATTCTGCTACAACGGCTGTGTCGCCGAATACAGAATCGATACGACCGTTTTTCATGTCGATGAATGCATCTTGGTAGCTTGAGTAAGGTACCGCTGTTACGCCAGTCATTTGCTCAAGTAGGAAGCTCTGGTGAGTAGAACCGTTTTGAACGCCAACACGCTTACCTTCTAGTGCTGCTTGGTCTGCTACTTTGCCTTCGAAAGAGATGAATGCTGCAGAGTTATCGTAGTATGCGTTAGAGAAGTTCACTTGTTTAAGACGCGCTTCTGTGATGTCCATTGCCGAGATAGCCGCATCGTAACGTTTGAATTTAAGTGCAGGGATCAAGCTATCGAATGCTTGGTTGTGGAAAGTACACGTTGCTTTCAGCTCTTCACAAAGTGCGTTTGCTAAGTCTACGTCAAAACCCTGAATTTGGTTGTTCTCATCCATGTATTCGAATGGTGCGTACGTTGCTTCCATCGCGAATTTGATTTCTTCTTTAGCCGCTGCGTTAAAAGAAGCAAGGCCGATAAGTGAAGCTAGTAGAATCTTTTTCATTTTGTTACTCCGAATACTGTGTAATAGCGGCCTGTGGCCATTCTTATAATTTGATTGTTTTAATTGATGTTGTGTTTAGCTAGATCTAGTGAGTCAACCTTCTTTTAATAAGTGACTTACTTAATGAGTCAGATACTCGGCAAACTCAGGTGTCTGCGGATTAACGAATGAATCGCTGGTGCCGTGTTCAACGATGTACCCTTTCTCTAGGTACAGAACGTGGCTAGCAATCTTCTTCGCGAAATCGACTTCATGCGTCACGACCACTTGGGTAATGCCCGTTCCGCTCAATTCTTTAATAATGCTCACGACTTGGTTGGTGATCTCAGGATCAAGCGCCGCTGTTGGTTCATCAAACAACAACACGTCCGGTTTCATCATCAGCGCACGTGCAATCGCAACACGCTGTTGTTGACCGCCAGACAGTTGAAGTGGCCAAGCGTCGGCTTTGTCTGAAAGTTGAAGTGTCTTTAGTACTTCTTGAGCTTGCTTAATCGCTTCTTGCTTATCCAAACCCGCCACTTTGGTTGGTGCTTCAATCAAGTTTTCCATCACCGTCATGTGTGGCCATAAGTTGTATTGCTGGAACACCATGCCGACTTTACGACGAAGTTTAAGCCCCTGCTTCTCTTGGATTTGGCTTGAAAAATCGAATTGCTCATTCGCAATGTCTAATTCGCCGTTGTCCGCGATTTCAAGCAGGTTCAATACACGCAGTAATGAACTCTTGCCCGCGCCGCTTGGGCCAAGCAATACCAAGGTTTCGCCGCTCTCACAGTCGAAACTGATGTCGTGAAGAACTTGGGTATCACCGTATGATTTGTTGATGCTCTTTACTTGAATACTCATGCCACAATACTGCATTAATTGTCATTTGTTGGTTATTCTATTCAATCTGAGTTTTTATGCAAGAAAAATGTATAAAAAACTACTTTGTTGAATTTTTGTAACAAATATTCCACAAAAAACAGTCGCTATAACTGGTCTTACAACCAAAACTTACAAGTCATTGATAAAGCTAATATCGAGATAAATAGCAAACGTTTTGCTATCAATTTATAAATCATCGCACGGTTGCTTGTTTATGTGTGCACTCTCATATCAACGCTAATTTGCTTGCATAAAAATTAGGGTTAAATAGCTTGGTTTCCTATCCAACTGACTGGATCAAAATGCTTAGTTTTCCTTTAAGGTCGTTTCGAATTATTCACTTAGTGTTGATGAAATATTGGAAATTGAGTTTCCTAGGGAGCGTCACAGCGCAATAAATGCTTTAATGGGTTCGATTCTCAACAACAATTACTGCCCAGCGAACAACGCGCAGTACAGGCAATAAGTCATAAAGCAATTAGCCATAAGCAACAAGCCATCTATTTTTAAAGCGACAACACATTAAGGCAGTCATATGCAAAACGATGTCTCTTCTACGCTCGACTCGAACCAGCGACAGACTCAGCGATCGACTCAACAAGCGCCAGAACCCAAACCTGAGAAAAAAAGCCTCAGTATTTTGTTTGAGCTGAGTAAATTCATTCAGCCTTATAAAGGTCGTGTTATTGCTGCGTTGATCGCGTTGATCTTCACAGCGAGCTTAACCCTTTCAGTCGGACACGGTATTCGTCTTCTTATCGACCAAGGCTTCAGCCAACAATCGTTGTCAGACTTAGGCAGCGCGATTCAATTCATCATGGTGGTGGTCGTGCTGATCTCGATTGGCACCTTCTTCCGCTTCTATTTGGTCTCTTCTGTTGGTGAGCGAGTAAGTGCGGATATACGCCTGTCGGTTTTCAATCATGTGGTGACGCTGCATCCAAGTTACTTCGAGACCAATGGCAGTGGCGACATCATGTCGCGCATTACTACGGATACCACTCTGCTTCAAAGCATCATAGGTTCATCGTTCTCTATGGCGATGCGCAGCGCGTTGATGTGTATTGGTGCGATCATCATGCTGTTTGCAACCAATATTAAGCTGACGTTGATTGTATTGGCCTCGGTGCCGTTTATCTTGATTCCGATTCTTGTGTACGGGCGTCGTGTGAGAGCCCTATCTCGCCAAAGCCAAGATTCGATGTCTGATGTGGGTTCTTATGCAGGTGAAGCGATTGAGCACATTAAAACGGTGCAAAGCTACAGCCGAGAAGAGCAAGAGAAAGCGTCATTCGCGGTTGAAGTTGAAAAGGCATATGAGATTGGTCGCCAGCGTGTAAAACAGCGCGCGATTCTTATTTCTGGCGTTATCGTGATTGTATTTAGTGCTATTGCAGGCATGCTTTGGGTTGGCGGCAGTGATGTTATCAACGGCACTATGTCGGCTGGTGACTTAGCGGCGTTTGTGTTCTACGCAATTATGGTTGCTTCATCGTTAGGTACGATTTCTGAAGTGATGGGTGAACTGCAACGCGCGGCAGGTGCGACCGAGCGATTAATCGAGATCCTACAAGTTGAAAGCCATATTGTTGCGCCAGTTGCGAATCCAACTTCGCTTGCTAACGTAACGCCAGAAGTTGCATTTGATGATGTGACCTTCTGTTATCCATCAAGACCGGACCAACCCGCAACAAGCAACCTCACGCTTACTGCCCATGAAGGCAAAGTGTTGGCACTGGTTGGCCCGTCTGGCGCAGGTAAAACTACCCTGTTCGAACTGCTGCAACGTTTCTACGACCCACAAGTGGGTAAGGTCACCTTAGGCGGTGTTGAACTGAATCAGTTTGATCCTAACGAGCTAAGAAAGCAGATGGCATTGGTACCGCAACAACCTGCTCTGTTCAGTAACGATGTGTTCCATAACATTCGCTACGGCAACCCGCAGGCAACAGACGAGCAAGTGATCGAAGCGGCGAAGAAAGCGCACGCACACGAGTTCATTCAAAACCTACCTGATGGCTACAACAGCTTTCTTGGTGAACGTGGTGTAAGGCTTTCTGGTGGGCAGAGACAACGTATTGCTATCGCACGTGCCATCTTGAAAGATCCAAATATTCTATTGTTGGATGAAGCAACCAGCGCACTAGACAGTGAAAGTGAGCATCACGTACAACAAGCGTTAGAAGAGTTAATGCGTGGCAGAACGACGATCATTATCGCCCATCGATTATCAACAATTAAACACGCCGACCAAATTGCGGTGCTCGATAAAGGACAACTAGTAGACATCGGCGACCACCAGTCTCTCATCAATAGCTGCGAATTGTACCAACGCTTGGTTGAGCTGCAATTCAAACACCTTAGTGCCTAACTATTGAGTGGATGTGCAACTAAGTCACTGACATTGTGTGGTTTCAAGCTTCAAAAACTTAAATCACGCGTGTTGCAGTTTTGTTAATTTAGCGGTAGGGTTTTTATTCCAATAACAACTTATCCCTACATAACAATAAGAGAGTTCGCATGGAAGCACTATTATCTGACTACCCGGTAGTAACAGAAATCCCTGTCGCTTGGGGAGAAATGGACGCACTCAATCACGTTAACAACGCTGTATATTTTCGCTATTTCGAAACCGCTCGCTTAGATTTTTTCAAGCACGTCGAGCTGATGGAAGAGATGGCGATTACCAAAGTTGGTCCTGTTCTTGGTGACACTTACTGTAAGTATTTCCGCCCAGTCACGTATCCAGATACCTTGATGGTCGGCTCACGTGTTACCGATATTCAAGATGACCGATTCACCATGGAATACGCGATTGTCAGTAAGGCTCAACAGAAACTGACGACCGTTGGCACTGCGACTATCGTGATGTTTGATTTTGCTTCGAACCAGAAAGCCCTGCTCTCGCTGCGCTTAATCAATGAAATCGAAAAGATGAACACGTTGAAAAGCCCATGCTTCAAACAAGAAGCCGTGACAGAATAACGTATTCGTTGGTTGAGAAAGATTCAGAAAGTTTCAGACATTAAAAAGGCCACTCGATTGAGTGGCCTTTTGTTTATTGGTTCAGAGTGCTTGCGTTATAAACCTTGAACGCTCTTTGCGTTAGAAGCTATAAGCCTTACAGCCCATAGACATTGAACCCTATAAACCTTGTACGCTATAGACCTTGCACGTACTGAGCATTAGTTCGAACTTCAACCATCTGCTCTAGGTTCTGTTGTGAACCTTCAACGCCGTTCAGTAGCGCTTCGAAATGCTTGATAAGCTCAACTTTGTCTTTCACTTCTTTAGAACCTGCACCGATGTTGGTTAGGTCAATGAAGAACTCGTCGAACAGACCAGAGAAGTCAGTTACTGCGTCGTGGTTCAAGAACTGCTCGTGGTTGTAAATGCTTGGGTAGCCACCCTTCTGTTTATCAACCGCAAAAGAGATGCCTTTCACGTTGGTAATCGTGGTCGCTTTCTCACACTTCAACATACAACCTGCTTCGATGCTTGGCTTGTTACAACCCACGGTTCTTTGGAAGAAACACTGACGGCTGGTCATCATCAAGATTGGGTGGTAAATGCTGTAGAACAGTTTGAAGTTCTCTGGGCGACGAATATGACGAATCTGACCTTTGTTGATCTCGTTCGAAATGAATGCGCCTGCACAGTTCAGCTCTTCTTTCAGAGTAACCAGTGCGTGAGAGTTGGTCGTGTTCATGAACGGGCCTGCAACCCACTCAATACCCATCTCGTAAGCTTTGTAAGCAATACCCGTGTTGTTGGTTACGATGCGAGCTGGCTTGATCTCTTCAAGAATACGAACCGCTTCGTCGTAATCTTTACCGATCAATACCGCTGGGAACCAAGGAATCAAACGTGGGTTTGCTGCCAAGATGTCGATGTACTTGTTACAACGCTTCTTGAAGCTTTCTGGAAGTTTGAAGTAAACATCCGCGTCAGTCACGTCACACAGGTGTAAGTCTTCTACATCGGCGATAAGCATCGACATAGTCGGCTTCTCGTTCACTTTAGGGTGCTGAGGCAGTGCTGGCACTTCAACGTGCTTAATCACTTCCACAGAGCCGTTCAGAATGAAGTCGATCTCGTCTTTTAGGTCTGAAACTTCTTTTAGAGGAATCAACAAGCCTGCATCCACTTCACTGAAGTCGTGGCTTTCTAGCGTGTGAACTGCACTCTTCACGTTTTTGAAGCGCTTCTCAAGTAGCTCTTGAGTAATCGCCTTCTCTTCAACCGCTTTCAATAGCGATTTAGATTGAAGAGTAAAGTTCTCTTTTGGCGTGTTCACAGTCACCGTAAATGGTTGACCCTCTTTTGCGCTGAACGACAGTGCTACTGGTGTCTTACGAATATCAAGGAACTCGATCTTGTCACGCATTTCGTTACCAAGAACGTCTTTCGCTTGGTGAAGTTCGTTGGTCACTTCTTGAATTTGTACTACTGAGATTTCGTTGTTCTGCTCCGTCGCTTTCTCAACAGCGTAGTTCATGCTGTTGTCGCGCGGGTTATCGATGAACATGTCTTTCGTTAGGTTGCCCTTTAGGAAAGAGTTGGTGAAATCACGGTTGAATACTTTGTGCAGGTTCGAATCGTCTTCTATCAACAAACCACTTTCCACAAAGCTATCAATCTGTTTACGCCATGTGTCTACCACGGTGTAAACGTAGTGTGCGCCTTTAATGCGGCCTTCTACTTTCAGTGAGTCGACTTTCGCGTCAACCAATTCAGGTAGGTCGTAGTATGCTGAGTTATCTTTCAGGTTGAGTGGGAACTTGTTGCCCGCGTTGGTGATTTCGTATTCATCACGACACGCTTGGCTACAACGACCACGGTTACCTGAGTTACCCACACTTACTGAGCTTGAGTAACATTGACCAGAGAATGCGATACACAGAGCGCCGTGTACGAACACTTCGGTTAATACGTCGTGATCGTGTGCTACTTCCGTCAGCATCTTGATTTCAGGCAAGTTCAACTCACGAGATAAGTTAACGCGCGTTGCGCCAATCTTAGACAAGAATTTAATCTGGCCTTCGTTGTGCGTTGTTAACTGAGTCGATGCGTGAACGTCTAACGATGGGAAATGCTTCTTCACTAGGTTGAACAAACCTAAGTCTTGAACAATGATGCCGTCCACTTTGGTGTTCACAAGCTGGTTCAGCAGTTTGGTGATGCTCTTAGTCTCGTGCTCCAGTAGCACAACGTTAAGAGTCAGGAACACTTCACAGCCGTATTCATGAGCAAGGCGAATCACACCATTCAATTCGTCTAACGACAGGTTAGAGGCTCTGTTACGAGCGTTGAATGTGTCTAAACCACAATAAACTGCATTAGCACCCGCTACGATGGCGGCTTTTATCGCTTCTACATCGCCACCTGGGGCTAATAACTCAATTTTTCTGCTCATTTTTGAAGTCGCTCACTTACTTATAATTTTTAAGCCGCGTATTCTACCCACATCACGATCTCTTTACCACCGTACAACACTTTTCAAACTAAATGACCTCAATAATGCCGAACGAATCCGATCTACCTATCCTTTATTCTTTACGCCGTTGCCCTTATGCAATGCGCGGACGAATGGGCATCGCACTATCACAGCAAAAAGTGTTACTTCGAGAAATCGTTACCAAAGACAAGCCTAGCGAACTATTGGCCAGTTCGCCAAAAGGAACAGTGCCTGTATTGGTGTTACCCAATGGACAAGTCATTGAACAGAGCTTGGATGTGATGAACTGGTCACTTCAACAAAACGATCCTCAAGATCTTCTGCGTTCAAGCAATCCAACGCTTAGCGAACAAGTTCAGCAGCTCATTAAAACCAACGATGAAGAATTTATTGGTCACTTAGAAAGGTATCGTGCATCGGTTCGTTACCGAAACATCGATGTTGAACAACGCCGACAAGCCTGCGAAACCTTCATTAAGCAGTTAGAAGTGCGACTTACCGATCAGCCCTACTTTTTTGGAGAAAGCCCAAGCTTGGCCGATTTTGCGGTGATGCCTTTTGTCAGCCAGTTTGTGCGGGTCGAAAAGAAGTGGTTTGTGCAATCTGAATACCAAAACGTAGGACGTTGGTTAAGAGCGCACTTGGAAAGTAAGCTCTACACCCAAGTCATGAAGCAATACCCTTTGTGGAATGAAACCAAGCAAGATTGTGTTTTTGGATAACTTAAGAGAATTTTGGGTGACTTAAGGGTATCTAGGGTGATCTAGGGGAATTCTGGAATAGATAATTCCTAGGTATTAAAGTAGTTACGTGACACTTTATCTTCTTTGTAAAGAACAGATATTCAAAGGCTTAACTGGGATTCCGTTGTCTCTTTACCGGTAACGACTGTCTCTTAACTGGCAAACACAGTCTAAGCTAAGCCTTTTGTTCATTTTAACCTGATCACTGAATCGCTATCGAAATCTCGACTTCAGTTTCACCTTTGTATAGTTCAAAATCTGTCGTGTAAGTTCTCACATGTGGGCAGTCAGCAGCGCTGAAATACGCCCACACTTCACCCCATAGGTCGATCACTGCTTGAGGGAGTTCACCTTCAGCAGAAAACGTTAAGTATTTGCCTGCTTGTATTTCGGTTTCGACAAGCGCATCTAAATTGTTATCGGTGAGTGCGTTAGTACAAGCGATAACATCAAATTCACCCGTAAAGTCAGACTCGTAATTGGTGTACACACCATACACTTTTGAATCCGGCGTTAATTTTGGAAACGCTTGGTCAAAAAAGCCCTGCCACAATTGGCCTATCTTGGCTTTGGCTGGGTCAATCTCATCGGTATTAGTGGTTCTTACTGAAAAACCATACGCCTTTGCGGCTTCAATCGTTTCTACTTTCATTCATTTTATTCCTAAGCCAATTGACGATCTAACTGTATTGAATCCAATGTTTTGTAAAATAACGCGACTAATCTTGTATCTCTTTATGGCCACACTTTTCACAGACAAGGTGACGAGAAAACTCATCCATTGACGCGATAAACGGGCCAAGGAACCAACCTTTTATCATGCCTGCCCAAAACTCGCTTCGCTTTTGGTTAGGTTTGTCTGCAAACGCACTCGTCTTTCTGACCAACACAACAACATGTTGTGTGTCTTCTCTGCACGCGGTGCAATAGCATTGTTCTATGGTGTTATTCATTTGAAAGCCTATGACGTTTTGAATGAAACATGCTGAAAGTGAGGGTTGTCGACACAGACATCCAATGTCGCTATTTGAGTTAATACGACAAGTTGTTGCTCGCCTTGAGTACTGACTTTAATGCACTCTTCACGGCTATCATTGCGTTGAGTATCTAATCCGACACATTCAATCTGCTCGCCAGATTTCAGCGTTAATTTGATTGGGTATCGGTGCATACACACAATCTCAATATAATCGTAATCGTTGCAACTAATCATAATACCCTTCCAATTCATCCACCACGCTAATGCGACATGCCATACTATTCAATATCTTTACAATCAATAAGTTACTCGTATCACAATCGCATTGCCATAATCAGATTATTGAGTAATTTGTTAAATTTAATCTCGTTCTCACCATTCACATTTCATCTGTGAACGACAATTTAAGGCTTCAAGAATCCTTTCCAATAATGGTACAAACCACCAATGTCTGAAGAACACATCAACGACATTGCGCCTTTGATCTGTTCTTCGCTCCACTCCCACCATTTCATTTCTAACAACTGAGCAATCTCAGTGTCATCGAATCGATAACGGATATGGCGAGCAGGGTTTGAACCGACAATCGAGTATGGCGCGACATCTTTGGTCACAACCGCTCTACTCGCGATAATCGCCCCGTCACCAACCTTAACACCACTCATGATCATCGCTTCTGTGCCAATCCACACATCATTACCAATCACAGTATCGCCAGAGCGTTCAAAGCCGTCGATCGCACCTTCAAACTTCTCGTCGTCTTGATAGAAAAACGGGAAAGTGCTGACCCACTGATTTTGGTGGCCTTGGTTTCCCGCCATCATAAATACGGCACCTGAACCAATCGAGCAATAGCTGCCAATGATCAGCTTATCGATGTCGGTTCTATCCGGTAATAGGTAACGCGCACAGTCATCAAAGCTGTGGTTATGGTAGTAACCCGAGTAATAGCTGTGCTCGCCCACAATTATGTTTGGGTTGGTCACTTGCTCTTTAAGTGACTTTCCAACAAACGGGCTTTCAAAATAGTTTTTCATGTTTGTACTCTTAGTTTCGTTCTTTTAGTTGGGTACTTTTGTTGCGTGTTTATGGTTTTAACAGGTTTATCTTAGTGTAAATGCCAACGTGCCCTAACGACCGCCTGCAATATCAATAAACGAACCGGTTACATACGACGCTTCGTCTGATAATAACCATGCGATAGAGTTAGCCACCTCTTCTGGTGTGCCACCTCGTTGTAACGGTAGCTGCGAAGCTAGTCTGTCTACGCGATCAGGCTCTCCGCCATCTGCGTGCATCTCAGTATAAATACAACCAGGCCTTACGCCATTCACTCGGATATTACGTGAAGCCAATTCAAGCGATAAGCCTTTGGTGAGTGAATCCATCGCACCTTTCGATGCTGCGTAATCCACGTACTCAAACGGTGCGCCCGTTCGCGAAGCAGCAGACGATACATTCACAATAGAACCCGTACCGTCAGCTTGTTTAATAAAGGCTTTACTGCAAAGGAAGCAGCTTGATACGTTCGATTTCATCACCTTTTCAAAGCGATCCAATTCGATGTCAACCAAAGGTGACTGAGTAAACAAAATCCCGGCATTATTGACCAAGTGAGTCACTGGACCTAGCTTGTTACGAGCAATCTCGAATAAGGATTTCACGTCCGATTCAACAGACACATCCGCACGCACGCTTATCGCGGTTCCGCCTTGTTCACGAATCTCGTCTACTAGATCTTCAGCTCGCGACTCATTGTGTATGAAGTTAACGCATACAGCATAGCCTTTACTGGCCAACAATTTAGACGTTGCTGCGCCAATGCCTCGGCTTCCGCCGGTTACAACCACTACCTTGCTCAATGAAACCTCCTAATGTTTACTTATTCTGTGCAACCTGATTGTTCGTGACAAACTGATCGTATCGATACAAACTAATTGTTCGATACGATCTGAACCCACTGCGATCGCCACGCCGGCGCTTCGAATGGTTCTGGCCAAAACTCAGTTTGCTTTTGAATTAAACCATCAACAACCGTGTGAAAGGTGATCACTCGGTCTTTCAGCACACTGTCAGTAACTGAAATGTCCGTGACTACCGTATCACCTTCACAGACAATCGAATTGAGCGTGAACTCCCAAACACCATTGGCTGGATATTCAGAGTTGATTGCCGTGAAGTTGTGGCGGCCTACCGTCAATTCAGACGACTGAGGCCAATAGCCTTCAAAATCTGCGGCTAGCCATTCGCTTGCCTTGGCAAAATCATTACTGCGCATTGCATCCCAAAAACCTAATACCACTTGTTTTGGTGTCATTATTCTTCCTTAAAGTCATTCAGGTGTGGTGATTTTTAAATGTCTGCTTCGTTATGCGTACTTGCTAATGATCGTTAAAAGATCATCGACATTGTTGGCAATATAATCGGGCTTGGTTTGCCAATTTTCAGGTTTCGATCGGCTATAACCTGCTGCAACGGCAATCACTTTTGCGTTTTTACCCAGCGCGGCTTCAATATTGCGAGCAAACTGTGTGTCCGCTTCATGGTCACCGATGTACATCAAACAAAGCTCGTTAGTCGGATCGGCGCCAAATATGTTCTCGACACATTTCACACCACCAAATGGATGGGGTTTTTGGTTGCCGCTCGAAACATCGTCATAACCCACTACCGATTTAAACAAATCACCAATGCCATAGCTGTCGAGCACACCACGAATATTCAATTGAGAGTTTTGAGAGCAGATCCCATGAGGAAGATGAGCAAACTGATTAACCACGGTTTCCATTCCTTCAAACAAGGCAACGGCTGTTTGGTTTTTCTCTTGATGCTCTGCCCACATTCCACCAGCGATCAACATTTCATCGTGTGATAAACCGTAATAATCGACATATAAGGCTTGCCAGTTTTTAGCCCCGTGGTTGGCTTCATGATAAAGCGCTTCGCTGAGCAAATATTTAGGTAAGTTATCACCTGACAAGTGTGGCGCGACTAAAGAGATAATATCTTTTGTGATTGCGATATTCTTTGGAACGGAATTGACTATGGTTCCATCGTAATCCCACAGGATGGCATCTAACTTCATACACTATCTCTTTGTTTCGATTAGTAATTTGAATTTATCACTCATAAGCCTATTTAGGGCAATTTTATTGTCTTGAATTTCGAAATTTGTCGAATAGAAGCAAAGCTAGAGAACAAACCGTTACTAGCAAACAAAAACCAAACAGTGTTTGCTCACATCACTGCTTTATCAATTGCAATATATGCGTATAATCCCTGCTCCATTGCGCTATCGCCGTTAAAAATAGCGCCATTCAACATTTTTAATGAGTACCCAATGTCGAAACTATTTTTCAAAGGCCGTATCGAAACAAGACAGAACCACGTTCTTGCTGGCTACAACGTAAACCGCGATGTGAAAGCGGGTACTGAAGAATCTCCAATCGCAGTAATGGTTCAAACTGAAGCGCGCAAAGCAGAAGTTGAAGCACTAGCCGCTGAAAATACTATCTTCGTTACTGTTACAGTCGACGCAGACAAAGAAGAGAACACCATCGAGCTTGATACTCTACTGAACAAGCCAAAAACGATGACGTTTGAAAAGACCCCTAACCGTAACGATCCGTGTTCTTGCGGCAGCGGTAAAAAATACAAGAAGTGTTGTGCATAAGCGCTTTGACTTGAAGAATTTAAAAACGGACCGGTAGCAATATCGGTCCGTTTTTTTATACGCTAAGCAAGCTTATTCAGCGTAAGACAAATTATTAGGCGTCAGACAAACTGAAGCCACTAAATTTGGCGAAATTAGGCGTCGCCTTACTGCCACTGAACGTATAAAGCATCACACCCTGTTCACTGCCTACTAACGAATCAAACGTGATCACTTCCTGCCATTGTTGTTTTTCTAACGGGCGGAAATGAGCGCTGACTTTTCCGCCTTGTTTGACGAGCTTTACCGACACACTAGATTCACTAAACAACAGACGTTCCTTGATCTGTGGCTGACCATTTTGTTCTACAACGAACACCAATGAACGCTCGCCCATGAACATCTCTTTGCTCACTTTAATGTAGTTGTCGTTATCCCAGTAAATACCTAACCCAGCTTGTTCAAATGCGAGGTTTGGATCTAATTGAACCGTCACTTCTGTGCTGTAATCCGAGCTAGATACTGGATGAACGAAGATATTATCAACATCAGCTGAACCCGCACCAAAGATATTGCCCTCTTGCACTTGCATCGTCAGCACGCCGTTTTCCAAAGACCGATGTTCCGGATTTTCATTTCTGATTTGCCAGTTAACGAGGTTATTCATGTTATTAGTCCTTGCTGCTAGATCATGCGTTGACGGAGTTGGTAAAACACATTGTCGAGTTCATCGGGATTTTGCTTTTGAATGCGATTAAGCTCTCTTTGTACAGAATCGTACATAAGTTGGTTATCCATGTCTTTCAATGCGGCGTAGTAATGAATGCGACGTCCCAAGATAAAGTTATTCTGGTCATTCTCACTCATCATATTGAAACGGTCTATTGTCGCTAAGAACTTCGCTTTATCCTGTGGCAGCTGTCCGTTCAGTTCCATCAACAAATTAATACCGTGATAGTTACCATAGTTGCCCGTCACGCGGTTTAGTTTACTGATCAATTGATATTGTTCTTCAAGCATTTCACGTTCGCTAAGTGGCGTGAACTCTCCATTCTGCACCAGTTCATCCAATTCGGTTCCAGGCTTCACAGCAAGCGACAGAATGCGTATTTCATCTGGGTTGATTTGGTTAAGTAAGGCCGCCGTTTCTTCAACATGCTGCGCCGAATATTCTTTACCACCCAAGCCAAGGATAATGAAGGTCATCATCTTCATACCCGCTTGCTTCGCGTATTCGGTCGATTTCAAAATAGATTTCGGAGTAATGCCTTTTTTCATCAATTTGAGAACATCAATAGAACCCGATTCCATACCGCAATAAAGCATGTTGAGCCCTGCATCACAGATGGCTTTCATCTCTTCAGGCGACTTCTTAGTCATGCTTTGCGCTCGTCCATAAGAGCTGATCTGCTTTAACTCTGGGAAGGCTTGTTTGAGTGTATTCAACACATCCAGCAAGTCTTCGGTATCCATAGTGAATGAATCACCGTCTTGCAGAAAACAGGTCTCAAATTTACGGTTCTTATAGAATGCTTTCGCAGCCCAAATGTCTTTCTTAATCTCTTCAACGGGACGAATTGCAAACTCCATCCCCTCAAACAGCGTACAGAATTTACATTTGTTCCAAGGACAACCTTGGGTGGTGCGAATCAATAAGCTATCCGCTTCTGAAGGTGGACGAATATGCCCTTGTTGGAACTGATACTGTGTCATTTGAATGCCCAATAATTAACTATTCGCATAGGCTACTAGAAGTTCATTCAATGAAAAACACGGTACAATTTGAATTATTATCAAATGAAAACGGATAATTAAAGAAGAAGAATGTTGAAGTATTAAGTAGGTTAAAGGCTAATCAAGGTTGTCCGGTGTACGTAAATTGGTTCCACACTTTGTACATTTATAGTCACCGTTTCCGCCACTTGAAGCTAGCGACGATAAAATCATTCCAAGCAACCCTGGCTTCTTTTCATGTTGTGGCGCTTTTTCGGCTTGGTTACTGAACATAGTGTACTTGTGCAGTGTCAGTTCCTTACAGTTACTACAGAACGCTCTCGTCTTCTCACTTCCATACATAATATCTATCTCCTTAACTCAAAGCACAAACTAAACATATGGCAAATATGCCACACGTAGAGTTAAATCTAAATATTTTCATGAAGTTATGAGTAAGTAAGAGCGTTTTAAAGAAAAGTAAACTCTCGACTGTTAAGTGAAGTGTTGGTGAACAAAGTTATTCAATTCAGTCACGCTTCTGATGATGTAAACCTCTTTCTCTTTAGCGCGCAATTCTAACTGCGCTCTAAAGTCGTCATTCCAAAATTTAGGACACAGTTGTAGTGTCTTATAGCTTTGTATCGTGCCTTTTATCACTGAGCTTCCAGCAGGCCAGCCTTCAGGTTTAACAAATAAACCTTTGAGCATTCTCTTGGTTACAAACCAGTAGCTAGTTGAATAAGGAATGTCGATATAAACCAAGGTATCAGCTGCATCTAAACGTGTGTTGAACGAGCCTAGAGGGCCAAAACCATCGATGATCCAGCTTTCTGACTTAAATATGCTCTCATGAGCCTCCTCAAATACTTCACGTTCAACAAACTCTGCGTTGGCCTTGTAAACAATAGAGTCCAACTGGTGAAGCTCTATCCCTGTAGCTAGTGCTAACGCCTTGCTGACTGTGGACTTTCCACTCCCAGGCTTACCAAAAACCGCGATCTTTTTCATATGACTTCCTCTATTCAGATAAAACCCATAAGACAGCGACAAAAAACCCACCTTACGGGTGGGTTCGATAAACAAAGCGCATCAACAATCCCACCATTCTTATGGAATGATGATAATTCGTTGGTTAGATGGCGCTAAATTCAGTTTCATAAAACTACTTTTATATATTGTTGCTTAGTTGTCAATGCAGCCAAACGTTGATTGGGAAGCTATATCCTCGTCAAGTCGCACCCATTAATAGTCTTAATGAGTGCTAATTGGTCTTGGTTATTTCGCTTTCTTTTTCGCCACTGTCGCTTCTGATAGCTTGCTTAGTACACCCGATACTTTCTTAACGACCTCGTCACAGCCATTGATCGCGTGACGCTCTACCAAGTAATTAGGATCGTTGTAAGACAACCATACTTTCTTATTTGAATCTTCAGTGACTAACACCTTCTGCGGTAAATCTATCGCGACTTCTTGAGCACATTGCATTAATGGTGTCCCTACTTTCGGGTTACCAAAGATGATGACTTCCGTTGGTCTCAATTCAAGATCGACCTTACTCGCGTTTTTCTGATGGTCAATTCGCGCAAACAATGTCAAACCTTTGCTTATAGCGAGTTCTTCAAAGCGGTCAGCGGTCTCTTTCACTGAGTAATTACTTTGGTATTTAATCAAACCATCAGAAGCCGCAGCTAAAAATGATGCAGAGAGTAAAATGGCGCATAGTGGTAGTAATTTTTTCATCGTCACCTCAGAGATTTAACCTAATCAAACTTACATTCATAGCGCCACTTCTAAAATCAGCGACGTAACCCATGTCAGTATAGACGCGATTCGATTCTCAGTTTGCAGAGAGGATCACTTTTCTAATGCGTCTTATTATCATCAGTTTAGGTGGGGATTTTTTCAAAAGTTAAACACACGATCAGTGCCACGATTTGGTTCCACATTTCTCACATTGGTATTCGTAATCACTGTCGACATAAAAACCGGGAACTTTATGGTCACCTCTAAACAATAACGTCATCAGGTACTCCATCAACACGCCTAGCTTCCATTGCTTCTTTTCAGATTCAGCGTCCGCTTTTGATTCAGCATCGGAAGCGCTAACAGCAAGGTGCGGGGTAAGTGCGTCGCACTGCTCACAGTGATAAGGGTGTTTAATATACTTATTATCAAGCATTTATATAAGCCAACTGATATTTATAAATTTGATGCATACTAACAACTTATCACTCGGTTCTCGAACTTATTGTTGTCCACTAGAGTTTTATTAGAAAGAAATGAGACACAAGGTAAGTGCCATGCATCTTGAATCAGTTACCATCGAGATCTCCCTCATTGAAAAGCTAAAGCTATTCTTACGCTAAGGTATGAAATTAACTTTTACTTTAATAGCCCTTTTTCCGCAGCACCTTCAAGTTGCACTTCTAGCTCTTTCCATAAGGCACGACTGCCTTTAGAAATACGCTCGCCATTGAAGGTCAGTACTTTGTCTTTGGATATGTTGTGCTTCTTCCAGCTGTGACCACCACCATGGATGTTATGAAGCAAAGGCGGCACTCTATCGATCGCCTTACAAAATCTAGCTTCTGGTGACTCACCGGCTTCGAACTCAAGCCATAAATCCAAATACTCGCTTGTTGAATGGCTCGGCAATGATTTCAGCAACCGCTCGACGCAGTTTCTCTCTTTGAGCTTGTTTTCTTCGGTTTCACTGGCATAAATGATGGTGTCTCCGGCATCGATTTCCCCAAGATCATGAATCAGCAGCATCTTCATTACTCGCGTAATATCGATTTCTTCATTGGCATAGTCTTTCAACATGAGTGCGCTCAAACAGACGTGCCAACTGTGCTCAGCGGAGTTTTCATATCGATCCAATCCAACCGGTTTTGTCTGTCGATGAACATCCTTTAATTGTTCAATCTCGACCATGAATTGCAGAATGCCTTTGATTTCTTCCACGATGAGCTTCCTTAACTTAAGTTGATGATTTAGCGGTGCGGAGGGTTAACCTAACGAAAGAGAAGCGTTACTCCCAATGAACCGACATTTTGTAATACGCAACACCCGATGGTTGTGGGCTAAGCTTATCTACCTGTTAGCCATAGGGTGTTCAGGATTTAACTGAAGCAGATCCCACAAGTTACCGTAAAGATCTTCAAACACAGCAACGGTGCCGTAGCCTTGCTCTTTAGGCTCTCGGACAAAGTTAATGCCCAAAGACGTCATACGTTCGTAATCACGCCAGAAGTCATCGGTGTTTAAGAATAGGAATACGCGTCCACCAGCTTGGTTGCCGATGAAATCGAGTTGCTCTGGCTTGGAAGCTCTAGCAAGTAACAGGCTCACACCGGTTGAATTTGGTGGAGCAACAACAACCCAGCGCTTATCTTCTTCTGGCAGATACGTGTCTTCGATGAGATCAAACTTAAGCTTGTTTACATAGAAATCAAGCGCTTCATCGTAGTCTTTTACCACGAGTGCAATGTGGACAATATTCTGTTTCATAACATACCTTGTTGGGGTTTTAGCTGCGTGGAATGATGCCATGAAGCAGGTAAAGACACTAGGTGTCGCATCATAAATCGTAGTATCTCGTCCGTCACAATCTAAAAGGTATACATCATTTATAACTGCCAGAATCCGAGCTCGACGCCACCTTGAATGACAATGGCACACATCCCGTGACGTGGTAACTCCATTGGCGGCACCGCAACTTCGGCGCCTAGTTTCTCGGCTGCAGTTACTGCAGACTGAATATCCTCAACCAACGTGTAATGACGAACAGTTGGTTCTTCAGTTTCACGAAGCGGTGCTCGAATGCCAATTACCCCGCCATTAGATAGCTTTGCAGTGCGCGCCCCACCAAGGTTCACATCTGCACCACTGAATTTCACGTTGTAGAGCTGAGCGTATGTTGCACAAACGACATCGACCTCTGGGGTAACCACTTCAAGATATTGAACCTTCATCAAATTTCCTTCTCGTGTTCTTTAAGACTCTCAACCTGCATACAGCTGTGCAGGTGTTTCTCATCAATAATTTATTACTAAGCAATTCGACCGCGCATGATAAATTGCGGGCCTGCTGCGCCACCTAAATACTGTTGATTGATATCTTCGAAGCCGCCTTTCTTATAACAGTTGAATGCTGCCGGATTTTTGCAATTCACAGTTAAGTAAATCGACTGATACGCTGAGTAATTCGCTTTTAAATACGGAAACAAAGCCTTCACCGTGCCTGTTCCTAAACCTTTACCTTGCTGGTTTTTATCAAGCACAAAAGCTCTCAAGCCAATGCTTCCTTCAGGGCAGAATTCGTAGTGCTCTGCGTAAGCGATATCCAGCTTAAAGAAACCCACAACTTCGTTATCAGACTTAATCACGTGCAAGTGCGTCGTTTCACTGCCGTCTAATAAAAACTCTGCAGCTGTACCAGCGAACTTAACCTGTTCATCGGCGAGTTGGATGGCCTGAACTAACGCCACATGTGAATCTTCAAGCCTTTCGATAGTTATCATTGTTGTTCCTTCTGTATAGCACCCACGAAGAACCGACTAGAGCTCATCGCTAGTGTCTCGAGAACCGTATTTTGGGAAGTTGATATTAAGAACGTTATCGTCCTCAAGAGTGAATAGAACACTTCCATTCTCTACACCGGTTTCGTTCCTATCTGAACAACCTAGAAACAACTCCCAATCAAACGAATATTGAAGTCGGTATTGATTCGCATTGATGTGTAGAACGTCTTTGATTTTGATACCGTTCACCACATGTGCCATATCATCGATGTATGACAGATCAGGAATTAATTTTTCTTCGAATTCACGTTTATGCTCGGTTAAGAAATTGAGCAGTTCAGAACATAACTCGGAGCCATGAACCAATGGTTTAGACAGACTAGAAAACAACATTTCTAAATACTCCAGGATTGTTTTGATATTGGGCGGATGCCTGCGAATCTGTTACAAATTCAATCTCAATCGGAAACGGTAACTTCAAATTCCGACACTACATTAGAGTTTTGGATGTTTTGATACCAACTTTTTACGTCTTCAACCAGCAAGTGCATCATGTAATTGTGACAGTGCGCAGGTTCATAAAAGTTTTGCAGAAGGAACGCACAACTGCCGTGTCGTAGATAGGCGATATCGTGAAATTCAGACTTCACTTCAAAGCCGATTGACTGGTAAAAACGCTTGGATAAATCGAAGTCTTTCGCGGGTACGAAAGACTTAATCTCTGAGACTTTGAGGTTTTCCATCCTACATCCTTATAGTGTTGATGTTCTTGTGCTGACACGCTTAACGCTTTAAGTGGTTACGGTGTTTATTCAGAGTCTTGCTGAAATGAGTCGACTTCGGCTTTAGTTAGATAACGCCACTGGCCTGCTTCAACATCCAAACGAACGTGACCAATCTGTTCACGGTGTAGGCCAACAACTCGATTCCCGACCGCAGCAAACATTCGTTTTACTTGATGAAACTTGCCTTCTGTAATGGTCAACAGCACTTCTTTACTGGTAATCACCTCGAGCTCTGCCGGACGCGTCGGCTTTTGTTCGCCCTGCAATTGAATGCCCGCTTTAAACTTATCAGCGACATCGTCTTTGATATCTCGTGACAATGTCACGCGATACACCTTCTTACAAGACTTGGTTGGCAGCGTAATATTGAATGACCAGCGCCCATCATCGGTAATTAAGACTAAACCTGTGGTGTCGGCATCTAAGCGCCCTGCGATGTGCAGTTCTGATGCTTTGTCTATCTCGATGTAGTTGAACAATGAAGGATAAACTTCATCGACATTAGAACAGATAGTACCCGCAGGCTTGTGCATTAAGAGGTATCGAAATTCACGCAATTTAAGCGGCATGCCATTAAACAAGATGGCGTTGGTTTCATGAACCTGAGTCGATTCATCGGTGACTGTTTCACTGTTTACGTTCACCTCGCCATTATGGATGCGTTCAATCGCTTCAGGCTTGGTCAGGTCAGTGCTTTTACATAGGTATTTATCAAGGCGCATTAATCGTCGGCACCACATTTAGCACAAGGCTTGTAAGTTCGTTCACCTTGCTCGATAACCACATAGTCGCCAACACACTTGTCACATAGCGCTAACTTTGGGTAAGCGTCTTTCTGTTTCTTTGCGTTGATGTTGCCTTCGGTGGTGTATACGGTTCTCATTTTGATGCCTTTGCTTGAATAACGTGAGAGACGCAAATTGTATCACTGTTTACAGCTTTGATTGGAGTGGTGGTGCATAGATAAATTGATTTTAAGCACCGCCATTCCAAGATCCCTCCCCGTAACGGCTTAACCATGAACAACAAAATCAACGTGCCACGGCTATCAGTGGTAAAATGATAAAAGCTCACCAACTTATGAAGTCGATAATGAAAGATTGTAATCAATGCGGAAAATGCTGTATCAAATACGGAGATGGCGACCTTGCCGCGACTCAAGAAGAGATCGATTTGTGGGAGTTGTTCAACCCAGACATCTTTGAATATGTTCGAGGAAGCGAGATCTGGTTCGACCCTGAATCTGGCGAACGTTTAACTCGCTGCCCTTTTCTGGAGCTGGTTCCGACGAAAGACACCAAGGCTCAAGCCAAGTACACATGTAGCATTTACTTAGACCGACCAGAAGATTGCCGACACTACCCAAGCCTAATTAATGAGATGGTACGAGATGAGTGTGAAATGATTGAGGTGGTGGATTTACAAGACACGAAGAAAGCTCAAAGGAAACTCGACCTGTTGATGAAAGACAGCCGCCCTTCAAGCTATTCGTAAGCGATGATCTTTTGAAGATCAATCTTCAGCATGAGCTAATATCAGCTAAAACCTTAAGCCAAATACTGGTTCGCTTCTAACCAATCAAGCGCAACCAGTGCCGCCAATGAACATACCGCTTTGTCGTTGCCATCCACAAACTTAAGCTCTTCAATTTCGGCATCTGGAGACAGTTCGCCAGTATAATCAGCAAGATAACAAGTCAATTGCACCGATACGCCTTCCGCTTTACCATCAGCTTGGCCTGTAAACGTCTCGACGTATTTGATGGAATCAGGCACTAAATCGACTGAGATCTCTTCTTTGATTTCGCGAACCAGTGCTTGCTCATCACTTTCGCCAGCTTCACGCTTACCACCCGGTAGATAGAACAGTTCTTTGTCTTTTGATCTCACCATCAACAACTTGCCGTCTTTGATGAATATCCAAGCCAGCTTATCAATTACCTTATGCATGTCGTTAGACCTTATTTCTGTTTTAGTTCTCGTTATTACTGAATCTGGCCGCGCTATTCTATTAGTCACGACCAAACAAAGCCTGGGTATGTTACACGCTGGAAGGAATATACTCTATTGAATCAAATAGGAAATATCATAACCAAAACGAAAAATGACAGCGTTCGAGACAATGCTCATCAACTGTCATTGGCGATGTTTACGAACTGCTCTCTAGCTGCCCGCGAATAGTATCAATCGACTAGCCACTTAAGCGCAGAGTCATGGTCTTCGAATGACTTAATCTCACCGGACACAAACCAGCTCCCTACTTTTGAAGCGAATTCTTGCCAGCTTTTATCGCCATAAATCGCGATTTTGTCTATCTTCGAATTGAGCTCTAATCCCAGTTTAAAATCATCCCAAGCTGCACGTAACTCCCATCCTGTTAAGGTTGAGATATCGACCAGCATCTTGAGTTCAGATGAATCGAGTTCTTCTAGCGTGGTATTTAGAATTGGCATCATTGCTTGATAGTCATCGTGTGTAAGCTTGCCTTTCGCTTTAAACACAACGATGGTTTCACCGCTAACACGTTCAATTCCAACCGATATTCCATGACGTTCGATACTCATAACCTAGCCCTCATAGTAGAAACTAGAGTTAGCTTAGAGGATTAAACAGCAAAGAGATGAGAGGTTTACGTCAAAACGGACAAGCGCTTTATCTGAACTTAATATCAGAGAGTTAATCGCGCTACTCCAACAGTTCGCTTAGGGATTGAACTTGTACGATACCCGGATGCTGTGACTTAAGCTCAGCACCTTCCGTGTTCAACCACACCGCTTGCAAACCCGCTTCAAGTGCTGGGTAAATGTCTTTCTCTAGAGTGTCGCCTACCATGGTGATCTCTTGTGGTGAAACACCGAGCTTAGAAATAATGGCAGGATAGAACCCCGACTCGAACTTAGAAAAGCCAATGCTCGCCTTACAAAAGTAACCCAAGATATATTGAGACAGGCCAACACGCTCAAAGGCTCGAATGATGTCGTCTTTACTGGAATCACCAGCATTGGTAGCAACATAAACTAGATGAGTTTTCGACAACTCCCCCAGTAATGCACGAGCACCACTCACTTCTTGTACGGTTTCCCAGTCACACATCTTCCCTTGTGCGTCTGGGAAATCGACCATCAGCGTATTGCCCCAGTCGAATAAGACTATTTCTGTTAATTCGATTAGCTTTGTCATCTTGCCTCCTGCATACGATGAATTATCTAATGTTTAAGCGAGCCTATAAAAACTTCTCGGACGGTTAGGCTCATTATGGACAACCTTGTTACTGTTTATGGAGCACGATCTTCTAAACACAAAATACCCTTTATTGATAAACCACTTTGAAACGCTCCAACATAAGTAACATGTCTTCACTTGGTGAGATTTTGAGCTCTTCACATTCACGTGAGAAGAAATTCCAGTGAGCTTCTCTCCACCATTCGAGTGATTTATCGCCCTCACCTTCGGCGGCAGCAAACTCCGCCGTCACTTCGTTGTATAGGCACGACGACACCGACGTGATCTCTACAATGCAAACTGGCTTGCCATCCCAGTCAGTGACGACTTGCAAGTGACCAACTACTGGTCTCGTCTCGCCTTCATGGCTGTACCAATATTCAAGGCCGCAAGACGCTTGTTTTTCACCTTTAAGAATTAACTGCGCGCAGAGGTTGGCGTTGTATTCGTCAGCACAGTAATAGTCGGAACTAAAAGAGGTGTATTGCGAAGCAACGTCCGCTGGTAATGTGTTGAGGTAGCTATCGAGATAAGCTTTGCTTCTTTCTTCCATGATGTGTCCATTTTCAATATTCGTTTCAGCCAGAAGCGCTACATATTGAGCACCTGACTGCATTGCGCGTAACCTATCAAGGAGTGTAAACGGTGTAAATCAAGTAACGATTAAAGTGTGTACTAAGAGTGTAGATTTAATGCAGGATTGTTAGATCAAAAAAAGAGCTAAAAACACCTTCAAGCAGTGCTTTTAACTCTTTGTATTTTATTGTGGATTAACCAATTAACGGTTTAAGAAGTCGACTGCTTTGTCTGGGAAATCAGTAAACACCCCGTCGACTTTCACTTGGTTATAAAACACATCCAACATGCCATCGAAGTTATCGACATAACCTGGAATTCGGCCTGGATCAGCGCGGAACGTGTACGGATGAACATCTAAGCCTGCATCTTTGGCAGATTTCATTAATGGTTTAATGATGATGTTATCTTTGGTCGATGCATCGTCCACCAACATTGGCTTCCAAGGGCCTACTCCTTCCGCATAAGTCGCAACTTTTTCCATACCACCCGCTTCAAACATCCAGTCATAACTGTATGGCGTTGCTTTATCGCCCTTGTAAGTCATGGTTTCGTTCCAGTCTGTATAGGCCATCAACTGAACGAGCTTAAGATCCATCTCCATCGCCGGCATGAGTTCATCATTTATGCGCTGAAGTTCATTAGCATCGAAACACTGTAAATACACTTTGTCATCTTTCGATAGGTAACCATATTGCTGTAATGTGGCTAGTACCGCTTTAGATATGTCTTTGCCTTCATGGCGATGGAACCAAGGTGCTTTAATTTCAGGATAGATACCTACGTCATAACCTAAGGTCTTATTTAACCCTTGGATCAGTTCGATTTCTTCTGCAAAGGTAGCGACACGGAAATCAGACTGCCACATTGGGAAGCGCGTTGGGTACCCTGCCACTCTGTTACCTTGTTCATCTAGGTTAAAGCCTTCGGTCACTTTCAGAGATTTGATCTCTGCAAGCGTAAAATCAATTGCGTAGAAGCGACCGTCTGCACGAGCGCGTGTTGGAAAGCGGTCAGCGACATCTGTTACTCGATCAAGATAGTGATCATGTAACACCACCAATTGGTCGTCTTTGGTCATCACGACATCTTGTTCGATGTAATCGGGTTTCATCGCATAAGCCAGCGCTTTGGCGGGTAATGTGTGTTCAGGTAAATAACCAGAAGCACCGCGATGAGCAATCACTAAAGGCTCAGCGAACGCTTGTGCAGATAAGCTTAGTGCTAATAAGGTCAGAGACAGTGACGTTGTTTTCATTATTGTTTCCCTTGATAAAACAGAAGCAGGATATACCTGCCTCTGTCGTTTATTAGTCGATGTGGTTTTGTAAATACACTATTGAGTTAGCGCTTCTTTTTCACGTTCGAGGCTTTTCTCTTTATGGTGCTTACGCTCACCAATAAATGCGTATACCAAACAGATGATTGAAGCGACACAAGCGCCAACCAAGATAGTGAAACCACCATCCCATCCATAATGGTCAACCATAAAGCCGAGTATTGCGTTCGCAGCAACCGCGCCACCTAAGTAACCAAACAAACCCGTTAGACCAGCCGCTGTACCCGCTGCTTTCTTAGGCGCTAGTTCCAGTGCATACAAACCGATCAGCATTACAGGACCATAGATAAGGAAACCAATCGCAACCAGTGCCAGCATATCAACCGTTGGGTTACCTGCTGGATTCAGCCAATATACCAACACAGCGACTGTCACTAGAACCATGAACAAGATACCTGCAGGTGCACGTCGGCCTTTGAATAACTTATCTGAAATCCAACCACACAATAAGGTGCCAGGGATACCTGCCCACTCATACAAGAAGTAAGCCCAAGATGATTTATCTACAGAGAAGTCTTTTGCTTCTTTTAAGTAAACTGGAGCCCAATCGAGTACGCCATAGCGGATAAGGTAAACAAACGCATTGGCAATAGCGATTGACCACAACAGTTTGTTAGAGAAAACGTACTTAAAGAAGATCTCTTTCGCCGTCATTTCTTTCTCATGAGACGTATCGTAGTCGTCTGGGTAATCGTCTTTATGTTCTTCAATCGGTGGTAAGCCGCAAGATTGAGGTGTATCTCTTACAGTAAACCAAACAAAGACAGCAACGAGAGTGGCAAAAAATGCAGGAACATAAAAAGCGGTTCGCCAATCGTCGTTAAAAGCCCACAGCCCCAACAAGAACATTGGGCCAATCAAACCGCCACCCACGTTGTGAGCAACGTTCCATACTGACACTATCTCACCACGTTCTTTTCGTGACCACCAGTGGACCATGGTTCGTCCACAAGCTGGCCAACCCATACCTTGGAACCAACCATTCAAGAACAGCAGGATAAACATCGCAGTGATGCTGCCTGTTGCCCAAGGCATAAAGCCAAAGCAGAACATCACCAGTGCCGACATTAACAAGCCACCGCTGAGGAAGTAACGAGGGTTAGAACGGTCAGAAACACTGCCCATTAAGAACTTAGATAAGCCGTAAGCGATAGATACCGCCGCTAATGCAACCCCTAGTTCTCCACGGCTAAAACCTTGTTCAATGAGATAAGGCATCGCCAAACTAAAGTTTTTACGGACTAAGTAGTACCCCGCATAGCCAACGAAGATGCCAAGAAACAGCTGCCATCGTAGTCGTGTGTAGGTGCTATCGATCTTATCTGATGACAAGCGATCGATATGCGCCATAGGTTTGAATATTCCAAACATAGGAACCTCATAATTATTGGGCGAAGGAAGAATTTAAATGCTCGAACGAAAAAATTTAGCGCTCATTCGAAATCAAGGGAATTGTATGTGCTTCAGGATTAATTTCTGTGATAGAGGTAGTTATTAACAAAAAATAACTTTAAATACAGCATATTAGTTTCATTTAATTAGACTGCGCTTCATATTTTTGTTTGTATCTGTTTAATTAAACATCAGAACTTTCGAGTACGAATAAATTCAAAAAGAGCGAGCGAACATAAATCAACCAACAACAACTTTGTTATTACTGCGAATGCATAGTGAATAACAACAATTTTGGTTGAATCTGTGGAGTTATGAAGGTGGTTTGGGCTATTGGTTAAAGAAGTTCGCTAAAATCAATGCAAACAAAAAGGGTCTAGATTTCTCTAGACCCTTTTAGGTAATAACGCTTGGTGGCTTGATGTTGGCTAATTAAGCAAACATTAGCTAATTACTCGAAGTATTAGCTAGCCACACGACATGATTATGCGTCGATGTAAAAAGCTTCTACAGTGCCTTTTAGAGTAATAAGCATTGGCTGACCAAAACGATCTAGCGCTTTTGGAGAAGGGATCTTAACCCAACCTTCGCTGATGCAGTATTCTTCAACATCAGTACGCTCTTTACCATTTAGACGAATGCCGATTGGGTATTCGAAACACTCAGCAACGTGGTGTGGGCTGCGTGGGTTGCCTGCAAGATGATCTGGTAAAGCTGGTCTTGAATTAGTATCGCTCATGTTCATTACCTGTATGTACGTAAATAAAAAAAGTGCGTCATTCTAGTCAATATAGGCTTTGTGCTCAACAACTGCTGCAATAAATCGTCTTGATCGTTTTAATCAACAGCTAGTTGTTTGATTTAAAGGCGATATCGGCATGAGTTTCAACGAAAATTTAACAGGTTTATGCATTATGGATGAAAGGGAGAAATTCATTACTCGAACGGCAGATAAACTAATATCAGGCTTTTATTCCGAGCTTATCGATTAAGCTCAATACTCATCACTTTATGGTTCGGTTCTGATTCGATATTTACGATTGACCAACCTAGCCCTTGGTAGAGACCCATGATATTGGTGTACGCGTAGAGTTGAGTTTGCACTGCAGAAGAAACCTGTCTGACACCACGATTAATCAGTTCACTGGCAATGCCTTGACCGCGCCATTGAGGGTCGACAAACACAGCGTTGATCCACACTACATCACGAACTTGGTGAGGTTCTTGAAAATAGGAATACGCCAAGCCACCAATGACCACATTATCGCGAAGTACTGTTATTACTGGAGGGAGTTGTACGTTTTCTTTATAGGTATCTTTAAACTTGAAATCAGACCATTCACTTTGAAATAAGCCCTCTAACTCATGCCAATAAGGTGAGTTTTCATCGCAATTTCTAAAGATTACTTTCTGCATTTTTCCGTCCTTTTAAAGAGAGTAATTCGGCTATCCTAGCCTTGTTTAATCTAAGTGTAGGTAAAGCTACTCTTCTTCGTCGTAATCGTCTGCTGGGTCTTGATTAATTTCTTCGCCGCATCCTAGGCATTCACCTTGCAGATCCGTAGGCATCACAATAATCAAACCACAATGAGGGCAAAGATCGCCTTGTTGAAACATCCTGTATTCCTTCTACTTAATGGCTATTGCTTAGGATATTTTTGCTTACTCGCTTCTAGCCAGTCGTGAATCACTTGGCGAGCGGATTCCGACGGAGGTGCATTTCGTTTTCCGCAGATTTGGTCTATTTCAAAAGGAAATGCTTTGCTCGGGACGCGGCGTAAACCTATGGTTAAACGCTGAGGCTTGAGCATGCGGAACACCACATAACGATCGCTCATGATTCGGTTGTGATACACGCCAATACAGTGCTTCTGCTCGATGCCTTCGTGTTCAAGGTCGTAATAATCCGTGAGCGGATGAATGTTGTCATTGCCAAGTAAAGGAACGGGATAAGGGATGTCTTTATCCATTGGGCAGTTACCCTCCAAGCGTCGTAATTGGCGTTGCTCCGTCCAGCGGTCATGCAGTTGCTCAAACATCGCAAAAGAGTTCTGACTGGTAATCGCACGCAGTGGATCATCCATCTCCAAATCTTGCCCTAACAATATCGCATCTTGGAACATCGCCATCTTCGACGGTGCATTAAGTCTACCCTCTTCCACCATTGCAATCCCTAATCGGCTGCCAGTTAGAAATGGATGAACTTGGTCCAAACGCAGGGCTGTGTATCCAACTTTTGAGTAATGCTTGAACTTAAGAACTCGTCTTTGCAGTGGCTCGAGAATGCGAACAATGTGGTCGAGTTCATCACCAACATTGTAATGAAGCTCTAGCTTGTCGATGAATTTGAGTGTCGCCTTGCTGCCGTCTAAGCCCAACTTGGTAAGGATCTTCTTCTGCCCTAAGCGACTTAGTGCCAGTGCTTTCTTGTTGTCGACACTGTATTTCATGCAGATCAAAGCCAAAATAACAGGCCTTAATTCAAGCAATTGCGCGGCTTCATAAGTATTCGCAGCAAGCCACAACATCTGGTATTGGTATTCTGGAAAGTCGTCGGTGATTTCACGATAACGCGCAGGTAATGAATTTAGCCAACGACCATTCACGTCAAACTGTTCAACAAGGTTGAGGCTCAGCCCAATGCCTCCATCAAGCGGTCGTCTACCATCTTCAAACACATGAAAGCCGACGAGCTTTTGAGACCAGTCTCGGATCTCAATATCGTAGTCGAAACCTAATGTTCGAGTGGGAATGGTTAGTAGTGCTGTCATTGATGCCTCTTCGTTATTGGCGCATTGAACTATCAAGCCTATCTAACAGCATAAGCTAGCGCTTCAACCACTATATCAACCTTTTGTAAATTTCTTACCAATCAAAGCGATATAAATACGATAGTGCTTAGAAGAACATTGAATGATGATTTTACGGAATATGAGATCTCTTCGATATCATTTGCGTCAACAGAAACTATGCTTGTTACATAACTCACAACAAGAGGCTTTAATTATGGATTACCGACATATTCTGGTCGCACTTGAACTGTCTGACGACACCAAGATTCTCATTGATAGAGCGACCTTCTTCGCTGATAAACTGGAGGCTGGCATTTCATTTGTTTATATCGATGGTACGCATGGAGAAATTTATCCAGAGCTCGTTGATATTCAGGGAAATGACGGTGATTTACCCATCAATGAAGATGCCGTTAAGCATTTGAAAGAGTTTGAAGCCTACGCCAAGCACCCAATCAAGCACATTTTCGTGGGAACGGGTGATTTGAACGATAAGCTCAAAAATGCCATCGAAGCCAACGGCGTTGACCTATTGCTATGCGGCCATCACCATGATTTTTGGCATAAGCTCATCTCCCATTCTAAACAGATCATCGATACTTCCCCTATCGATATTCTCGTTGTTCCAATGGAATAGAAGCTCCAGTTCGACACTCAAAAATAACCGGCATTGCCAACCTCTATCGGTATTATTGGTTGGCTTGATATCCTCTTCAACACACTCATCCTGATCGAAATCTCCTATTTCCCACTTAGAGTAGTCATTTGTGATCTTGTCAGCCTATCAACTCGTAAGCGTCTAATAATTAACAAATCGCCGAGTGAAAGTAATGAAAAAGATTGGCCTGTATCTTTTTACAAACGACTTAAGAATCAACGACAATGCGCTACTTTACCAAGCAAGCCAAATCGTCGATGAGCTCGTTTGTGTGGTTGTCGAACCGCTTCTGTCTCACTACTCAGCACAGTTCGCCCAAGAACAGCAATATGGCGCTCACCGCATAGCTTTCATTTCACAATCGATAAGCGATCTTAAGGCTAACCTGAGCGACCTAGAGCAAACACTCATCGTCCTTACACAAGACCAAGATAAAAGCGAGAACGTTAAATACTCGCTCAACGAGATTATCTCTGCTCTAAACGTCACTCACTTGTTTGCAAATGTTCATTGTGGCTACAACGAGCAACAGCTAGTGCAATCAACATTGGCTGACTGCCCGAACTTAATTCCGATTCAAACTCACAACTCGACTCTGTTTGAGCTCGATGACTACCCTTTTACGTTAGACAAGTTACCACGCTCGTTTACCAAGTTCAGAAAACTCATCGAGCACTTGTCTGTCGATACACACAGTTTGATCATAACGACGTTACCACCAGCACCAGACCTGACGATAACGTCACACTGTCACTCAAAAGCCTCACTTTTTAAGACGGGTGATTTGGCGAGCGAGCAAAGCTTCAAAGGCGGTGAAACATCGGGGTTAGTACATCTCGACCACTACTTCTCACACGATTACGCGAGCCGCTATAAACAGACAAGAAATGCATTGGATGGCATCGAGAACTCGACCAAGTTTTCACCGTGGCTCGCATTAGGTTGTGTCTCACCAAAAACAATCTGCAGACACCTCACGCGATTTGAGTCGCATCATGGTTCCAATGATTCAACCTACTGGATCTATTTCGAGCTGTTGTGGCGCGAGTATTTTTATTGGAAAAGCATATCGTTGAAGGCATCTCTATTTACCGGCTCATACACAAACCCCGTTGTAGCAGAGAGTAGCACTCAATCGGCAAGCCCTAATTTTTCCAAATGGAAGAGCGGTAACACCAACTACCCGATTGTCGATGCATGTATGCGCCAACTTAATGCGACTGGCTACATGTCCAATCGCGGGAGGCAGTTAGCCGCAAGCTGCTTGGTTTACGAGTTGGGCGTCGACTGGAGACACGGCGCAGCCTATTTCGAAAGCCAACTTGTCGACTATGATGTGGCATCTAACTGGGGGAATTGGGCGTATATCGCTGGGGCTCTCAATCAACCAGTCCACAACAATCAAACTAAAAACCAATCACAGCCTAAATCACACCATTTTGGTTTAGCCAAGCAGACGGAAATGTACGACCCAGACCATGCCTTCATCAATCAATGGACAGGCGGTAACGCAGTCACAACAAGCCTCACAAACCAGGACGCATTATGAAATTTAAAACGGTACGACTTGTATTAGGTGACCAACTCAACATTGAGCATTCATGGTTTAGACAGGTTAACGATGACGTTATTTACATCATTGCTGAGCTAAAACAAGAAACAGATTATGTTGCCTCTCACGTTCAAAAAGTGGCCGCGTTTTTCTGTGCGATGGGTTACTTCGCTAACGAACTCAAAGAACAAGGTCATCAAGTACTCCACCTTACTCTTGACGACACAACGCAATTTGAAAACCTAGACACACTTCTAAAGCACTATGTACACGAATTCGGCGCAGAGAAATTCGAATATCAAAGGCCAGGTGAATATCGCCTTTTAGAGCAGATGAACAAGCTCAAGCTCACCAATGCGACCAAAGGTTGTTGTGATACAGAACACTTCCTCTTTCCATTCGAAGAGATCGAACAACAGTTTCCGAAAGACAAACACATCATAATGGAGCACTTCTATCGCCGAATGAGAAAGCGTTTCGACATTTTGTTAGAAGACGGAAAGCCCGTTGGCGGCAAATGGAATTACGACGCGAACAATCGAAAGAAACTCAAGAAACAAGACATCGAAAACCTGCCTCAGCCGCTAATGTTTACCAATGACATAACCGACATTTTGCAGCGTATCGAGCACCACCAAGTGCAAACTATTGGTCAAGTCGGTAACCAGTTACTATGGCCGGTGAACCGCGCACAAAGCTTGTCTCTACTCGCTCATTTCTGCCAAGTCTGCTTGCCGTTATTTGGGCAGTTTCAAGATGCGATGACGACAGAGCACGACTCTAAATGGAGCTTGTATCATAGCCGTATATCGTTCTCGCTGAACAGTAAACTGCTGAGCCCTAAAGAAGTGATTAATGCAGCACTGTCGGCCTACCAAGCATCCTGTCTTCGAGACAGCTCACCAGATAAGCCAAGCATCGATATTGCACAGGTCGAAGGATTTGTACGCCAAATACTGGGGTGGCGAGAGTACATACGCGCCGTCTATTGGGCAAACATGCCTGCTTACGCCAACAAAAACCATTACTCAGCACATAATAACCTGCCCCATTACTTTTGGGACGGACAAACCAAGATGAACTGCATGAAGCATGCGATTGACCAGTCTTTTGAGTTTGCTTACGCGCACCACATCCAAAGGTTAATGATCACTGGCAACTTCTGTTTAATCACGGGTATAGACCCTGACCAAGTCGACAGTTGGTACCTCGGTATTTACGTCGACGCGATTGAGTGGGTTGAAATGCCAAATACGCGAGGTATGGCACTGTTTGCGGATGGCGGGATCGTAGGAACCAAACCATACTCTGCCAGCGGTTCCTATATCAACCGCATGAGTGACTACTGCAAAGGCTGTCACTACAAGATAAAAGAACGCAGCGGCGAGCAATCTTGCCCTTTCAATAGCTTGTATTGGCGCTTTATGGACCAGCACCGCGATGCGTTAAACCGCAACCCACGTATGGGCATGTTATATCGCTCTTGGGACAACATAGATGAGCAATCACAACAAGCGATTCTCGATACTGCTGAACAACGAATCACAAACTTGGAGAACTTATAATGGTGGAGCAACTCAGATTACACATATTGGTGGTCGGTGGGAGCGGCGGTATTGGTTTCGCTGTGGTTAAACACCTATTATCTGAGCTCTCTCGGTTTGATTTTCTTGATGTGCATGTAGACGCGACTTACCACTCTCAACAGCCGGAACTAGAAAACAATCGCTTGAGCTGGCACAAAGTCGACGCCACCGACGAAGCTGATATTAAGCGCTTGAGTTCTGAGTTTGAACAACTTGATTGGCTGATCAACTGCGTGGGTATGCTCCACACTCCAGATCTTGGACCGGAAAAGAACTTGTCGTCCATCGACCCTGAGTTTTTCCTCAAAAACATCTCTGTGAATACCCTGCCCAGCTTGTTATTAGCAAAACACTTCACGCCGATACTTAAAGCGAGCGACAATCCAAAGTTTGCTGTGGTATCCGCAAAAGTAGGTAGTATTTCAGACAACAGATTAGGCGGTTGGTATAGCTACCGCTCATCGAAAGCAGCCCTAAATATGTTCATCAAAACCATGTCGATCGAATGGCAACGCACCATTAAGAAAGGCACCGTGTTGGCTCTGCACCCGGGCACGACAGACACAGCTCTGTCGAAGCCTTTTCAGACCAATGTCCCTGAAGGTAAGTTGTATGAGTCAAGCTATGTCGCCCATCAGTTGGTCGATATTATTCGCACTGCCACACCGGATAACAGTGGGCACTTCTACGCTTACGATGGTGAACAGTTAAATTGGTAGTTGATACGAGTGTTCGTCTTTCATTAGTGCTAAAAAAGAAAACCCAACAGAGTTGAAGCTCCATTGGGTTTTTATTTAGAAAGAACGCCTCTGTTTTAAAAGGCGTTTGGTTGATATCTAGCTAAAGATCAAAACTGATCATCACGATTATTCAGCCCAATTGAACTTAGTATCGTCAACACCTTCTTTCTCTTCTTTAGCTCGCTCGCGTCGATGTTGTTCTTCAATTCGCGCAGCGTCTATCTCTTGCATGATGGCTTCGATATCAGCCAAGTCGTCGGTTTCCGTAAACTCACCCGTCAGTTTGCTGTCTGGCTTCAAGTCGCCTTTCTCGTACAGCGCCCACATTTCCTTGGCATACTCGGTTTTTGCCAGTTCAGGAGCAAACTGAGCGTAATAGTCACGGATGTTATTGATGTCACGAGCCAGCATCCACTCAGCGTTGTTGTTAGCCGAAGCGTCAACCGCTTGTGGTAGGTCGATAATTACTGGACCGTACTCATCCACCAATACGTTGAACTCAGACAAGTCACCATGGATCAAACCAACACACAGCATTTTAACTACGTAAGTCATCATCACGGCGTGGTCTTCGATCGCTTGCTCTGCTGACATCACCACATCGTTCAAACGTGGTGCAACGTAACCCTCATCGTCAGTGACCAGCTCCATAAGCAGTACGCCATCAAAGCAACCATAAGGGACAGGCACACGAACACCCGCTTCTGCCAGTTTATATAAGGCATCCACTTCAGCACTTTGCCAAACCTTTTCTTGTTGTTCACGACCAAAGCCAGAGCCTTTTTCCATCGCTCGAGCGCGGCGGCTATTTCGGACTTTTCGGCCTTCACGATACGCGGTCGCTTTTTTGAAGCTGCGTTGGCTTATTTCCTTATATACCTTGGCACAACGGATCGTATCGCCGCAGCGCACAATGTACACCGATGCTTCTTTGCCACTCATGAGTTGGCTTGTCACCTCGTCGACTAAACCATCGTCAATTAAGGGCTGTATTCTTTTAGGTATCTTCATGCCGCCTTTATACATTAGTTGTCTTACAGATAGAAATATTAACTTAAGAAATGAATGACGAAACTATTAACGTGTTGTAAAAACGAACAGAAATTACGCCAAAGTTGTCTTATGACGACGGCAACGTTCAGAACAGTAAATCACGTCATCCCAACAACGTTGCCACTTTTTACGCCATGAGAAAGACTTTTGGCAAATAGGACATGTCTTAGTTGGTAAATGAGGCTTCTTGTGCATGGCCGTTTCCTTTTTGACGAGTTCACTTCCCGCGTCTACTAGTGATTCCCTATTACGTTCGTTCCTCACTCTAGGGAATGACGAAGGTAATAAGAACAAATCTAAAGTCCCTACTACGTTCGTAACTCACTTTAGGGAATAGCGGCAGTTACTCTAATCATTCTTTACTGCAGAACGTGACGGCGGAGTGATTGATAACAGCCCCGAAACTCCGTCATCCTCGAGAAGGAAACACGACTGAGTCAGGGGCTGTTTATCCGCATCTATATCAAGACTAAGCAACAACCTTGTACTGCTTCTCCATCTCACTCACACCTAAGCCAGAGTGTTTTGTTACTTTAAGCTGAACAGGCACTCGCTCTTTCAGTGCTTCAACGTGACTAATGACGCCAATCATCTTGCCTGAAGCATTCAAGTTATCTAACGCGTTAAGGGCAATGTCCAATGTGTCGCTATCCAGTGTGCCAAAACCTTCATCTAGAAACAGAGAATCAATACTGGTTTTGTAGCTCACAAGATCAGAAAGCGCTAATGCCAACGCCAAGCTCACCAAGAAGCTTTCGCCACCTGATAACGTCTTGGTGTCACGCATCACATCGCCCTGCCATGTGTCGAGCACTTGCAGTTCTAAACCATCGTCGGCTTTACGTTTAAGCTCGTAACGACCATGCAAACGTTGTAGCTGCTTGTTCGCAAGGTACACCAAGTTTTCCAATGTTAAACCTTGGGCAAACTTACGGAACTTGTCGCCGTTCTTAGAGCCGATAAGTGAGTTCAGACGTGAAATATCATCAAACTCGACTTGTTGCTCGTCGATCTGCTTAAACAGATCTTGCTGATTGCTGCGGTTCTGGCTATCCGTTTCAAGATTGGCAGAAATTGCGCCGATCTTGGTTGCATGGCTTTGTTGTGCGTTTTGACACTCAGTCGTCGCTTCTTCAATTTGCTGTTGGTTTTGCTCTTGCCATGCTTTCGCATTTTCGTGGTTTTGTAGCTCCACTTTCGTCGTTTTGGCGGTGTTCAACCTTGCTTGCGCACTGACAATCGCTTCGTCTAAAGACTTCTTCAGGCTTTGAAGTTGAGTTCTAACCTCTTCATCCAACAACGCCGCTTCAAAATTCACCTCATCTTCGAATGGGCTAGCTTTCAGTGCATCTAACCAAGCATTCAACGCTTGTGTGTGACTGAACTGCTTGCTGACTAGCTCGTCCGAGAAACCAGTGTGTTTGGTTTGCTCGGTTCGATGTTCCAGTTCACTGCGGTTAAGCACTAACTGAGCGGCATCAAATGCATTTACCGCTTCAGTGATTTTTTGCTTCATCGCATTGCTGGTGGCTTGAATGTCTTTGTCACCAAACAACTCTGTTCTTTCAGCCGTTACACGAGTCAGCTCTAGCACTAGAGACTCACTCTCTTGCGTCAGTGTCGCAAGCTCTTTCTCAGCGCTGCTTAGCTTGTCGTCTAACGTTTTCAATTCGGCATTTTGAGTAATCAGTTGCTTCTCAATATCGGCCTGTTGCTGTTTGGTTTGCTGCCATGTGCTTGATGCTTGCGATTTCGCAGTAAACCAATCATCGATATGCTCAAGTTCAGGTGCTTCGATAGAAGTTTGAACAATGCTCTCTTTCAAAGCGTTCCATTGCTGGCCTTTCGCTTGAGCTATTTGAGTCACTTGTTCGTTTGCGACTTGGTTTTGCTTATTCAAATCAGCTAAGCGTTGCTCGGCCAACTCGAGATTAGACTGCGCCTTGTCAGCCAGAACACTTACAGACAGGCGTTGTTTCTCAGCTTCAGCGTAATGCGCTTTAGCATCACCCAACGCTTTGAGTTGCTGCGCGCTCTGACTTAGTTGAAGTTCACACTGCTGAGCAAAGGTCGCGACTGTAGCTTCATTGCCTAAATCGTTAATCGTTAGCAGTGCCAGTTCAGGAGCCGTGCCAACGAAATCCGATAAGCTCTGTTGAAGCTTGCCGACAACGCCTTGCCAATTCAGTTGAGCCTGATGAATATCCGCTTGCGCTCGCTGAATGTCATCGTTAAGCGCCACAATCACAAGGGTAAGAGAATCTAACTGCTGACGATGCTCTTGGCCTTCTTTCTGAATCGCTGCTAATTCTTGTTCCTCAAGCTCTTTCTGGGCATTCAAATCCTTCGAACTTTGTGATTGTTCGATCGCATGGTCTGTTGAACCACACAATGGACAATCCATACCTGGCTTCAATGACGCTCGGTATTTCGCAAGGTCACCTTCTTGATCAATTAAGCGAACTAAACGTTCAAGTGAGGTCTTTTTTTCTTGGTATCGCAGAAGCAACACTTCACGCTCTTTCGAAAGCTTGTCGACCAACTGGGTGTTGGTTTGATGTGCCTGTGTTTTTGCGTGCAGCTTTTGTTGGGCATTTAGGAAACCACGATTGATCTCGAGTAATGAGTGCGTATTGCGATTCCAAAACTCCAACAGATCTTTTTGCGAATTCAACACTTGCTCGCTAGTGTTGCCTTGCAAGGCTTCCCACTGTTGCTTTGCACTACTCTCGAGAACAACCAATTCAGCTAAAGTTTTATCTTGCGTTGCTTTAGCATCTTGCGCGGATTTGATGATCGTTTGCTGTGCATCAACTGCAGACAAAGCTTGCTTCGCTGAATTCAACTGCTCTGAATGCTGGCGCTCTAGAGTACGAACTTGCTCGACCTTTGCTTGCCACTGACCTAGGTATTTTTCCAGATGTTGGTCAGCTTGATGCGTATTTAGGTACTCAGTGCTGAGTTTATCTTGTTGCTTCAGTGCATCTGTTTTTTGGACTAAAACAATCTGTTGATTACGCTGCTGCGTATGTTGCTCGTTAAGCGTATTCGCTGCACTAACGGCCGCAGTTTGCTTATCTTTGAGTACGGCAATTTGGTTATCTAACGGGCGAACCTGCTCGATGATCTTCTCTTGATCCTGCTGTTCGGCTTTTACCTGTTCGACAATCGCACTGCTTTGAGTCAGTTTAGTTTGCGCGTCTTGCATTTCTGCATCACGAACGGCAAGTAACTTGGTGCTGTTATCTAGGTGAGCTTGAGTAGTGTTCACCTCTTGTTCGCAACGCTTTAAATCTTTGTGTACTGGACGCAGCTTTTCAGCCGGCTCACTGCTTGCCAAGCGCTCTAGTGACGGTTGGTTACGGTCTAGTTCATCTTGAGCGGTTTTCAGATCGAGCTCACTGGCCGCAATAGTTTGCTCAGCTTTGGTCACGTCTTTCCACCAGCTAAGATGCACTTGCCACTCTTTTAATTGCTCGGCTAAACGCTTCTGCTCTACTTCTAGCGTTTCACGCTCTGCGGTCAGCTCTTTGATTTGCTCTTCAGACAGTAAGCTCACACCTTCAGCTTTCGCTTTAAGTTGATTAAGCGACTCTTCACTCGACTTAAAATGATCGTAGATACGCTCTGAAATCAGGCTATAAACTTCTGTTCCCGTCAGCTCTTCAAGTAGCTCTGCACGGTCGTTAGCATTGGCATTTAAGAACGCCGCAAACTCACCCTGAGACAACATGATGGATTTAGTGAAGCGTGAGAAATCGAGCCCTGTAACCTGCTCCACCAGCTTGGTCTTCTTGGTCAACATGGTCTCTAAGACTTTGTCGGTGTCCGCATCGGCAAACTCGCACGTTGGCGTTTGCAATGCGCCATCGTGTTTTCCACGCGCTCGCTTTTGGTGGAAATTAGATCGGTACGTTTTACCTTGAACTTCAAATTCCAGTTCAGCAAAACACTCACCCGTGCCACGCGTCATTAATTCGTTGTTGCCTTTAGCTATGCTCTTTAAACGCGGTGTGCGGTGGAACAATGCCAAACAAATCGCATCAAGAATGGTGGTTTTACCCGCCCCTGTTGGGCCAGTAATCGCAAACAGACCATTTTCTGCAAACGGTGATTGGGTGAAATCGAGCTTCCAACGTCCTTTCAAAGAGTTCAGGTTTTCAAATTCTAGGCTTAAAATCTTCATACTGGTTACTCTTCTACTTTGTTTGGCGCTTGAGCGCTCTCAGACACTTCAACCATCACTTGTTTAAACTTCACCGTCATGCGCTCTAAACGCGCTTTTTCAGAATCCGTTTCAAACTCTTCTAAGGCAATACGCTTGCTAAACACGTCCATCGGGCTCAGTTCAGATAAGGTTTCTGCCGACTCTTGCTCTAATGCTTGATTACGACGCTCTCTTGCACGGCGCAGTTGAAGTACTTCAACGTTCAAGCCTTCGGTCAATGCACGCATACGTTCTTGGAGATCTGAAAGGTAATCTTGCGCTTGCACTTCGATCGATAACCACACGCTTTGTTCGCTATCTAAACCTATGTATTGGTTCAGCTGAGATTCGATCTCGCTCAAGTCGCCTTTGATTTCAGCTAGAGGTTGGAATGTGGGAACAGGCAATTGAGAAATGGTGCGCTCACCTTCAACAAACTCAACAACACACACTTGTTTCTGAGACTTAAGTTCATCAAAACTTAGTGGGATTGGAGAGCCTGAATAACGAATGTATTCACGCTTTGCCACCACTTGTGGGCGATGGATATGACCAAGTGCGATATAGTCTGCGTCTGGGAAGCCATCAGCGGCGAAACCATCAAGGTTGCCGACATAGATATCACGCACAGAATCCGATTGTTGGACACCCATCGCCGTTAAATGACCGGTAGCGATAATCGGCATGTGCTCGCTGTTTACAAACGTCGCGCGCTTAGCAACCGCCGCATCATAAACACTTTGATAATGCTGTTTGATTGCATCGCCGAGTTGCTTCTGACGCTCAACGCCAGTGACACCCGCCTGGCTCATCAACACATCGCGAGGGCGAATAAAAGGAATGGCACAAACCAGCGCTTCTACATCGCCGTTCTTACCTTTTAGCTCGACAACCTGAGTCGCATAATCTTCATTGGTATTAGGAATCACGTCTGCGCCCATGTATTTGAGCAGCTGTTGTGTCTCTTTAAGCACAGAGACTGAATCGTGATTTCCACCTAATAACACCAATTGGCAACCGATCTTGTTCGAATCGACCACAAACTTGTTATACATCTCACGAGCGTAACTCGGCGGTGTACTGGTATCGAAAATGTCGCCAGCAACAATGATCGCGTCGATGTCGTGCTCTGTAACTTGCTCAAGTAACCATTGTAAAAACCGTTCATGTTCATTCTTGCGGCTTTTATTGTAGAAGTTTTGGCCAAGGTGCCAATCGGACGTGTGAAGAATCTTCATTGCTGCTCACTGGAAGTCTGTAATACCTTTAATCTACCAAAATAGTCGAGATAATTCCCTTTTATAAGCTTGTGAAAACCAACTAATTTCAGGCTTTGGACCAACTCCGCCCATAGCGTGACCAATCGTTATTTTTGACATAAAAAAACCGCTCAACGTTAGAGCGGTTTTAGGTGTCCATAGCTTTAGCTTTAAGCTATTTCACAGAGGTCGTCAAAAATTGTACGAAGCGCCCAGAGTTACTGTGCTAAACGCTACATCACGGCTTGCCAGTCTATTACCATTCGGGCCGAAGAATTCGATATTTACTGCATCTGCTTGTGAGATTAAACGTAAGGTTAGGCTTTCTACTGGCGTGTATTCAACACCTATACCAAAATGGAAGCCTAATTACGCGCAGCTAGACAATCAAAGATATTGCAATAGATGCCATGATCACGCCAACGACAAATTCCAACACCTTCCACGCTCTCGGGTTCTTAAACATTGGAGCCAAGAAGCGAGCGCCATATCCAAGTGAAAAGAAGAACACGAATGACGCCGATACCGCCCCAGCGCCAAACAACATTTGATCCGGTTGATATTGAGTTGAGATAGACCCCAGCAATACCACAGTATCCAAATACACATGCGGGTTAAGCCAAGTGAACGCCAAACACATCGCAATCGCTTTGGTTAATGAGTCTTTAGTTTCTGCCGTGGCTTCTAAGGCGTGGTTTTCGGTAAATGCTGATCGGAAGCTTAAGAATGAATAGACACCCAAAAAGATAGCGCCACCATAACGGGCGAACTGCTCTATTTGTGGGAACTGCTTAACGATTGCGCCAAAGCCCGTCACGCCAAAGCTAATCAGTAAGGCGTCGGAAATGGCACATACAGCACAAACTGCCAATACGTGTTGGTTCTTAAGCCCTTGCTTTAAAACAAACGCATTTTGAGAGCCAATCGCAAGAATCAGCGAAAGGCCAAGGGAGAAACCTGCAAAGTAAGTCGACATCTAAGGTTAGCCTCTTAACGCAACTCAATACGCATAAACTGGCTGTGCGGATCCAACACATAATCAGCAAAGGGTTCACAGTATCCAAAGCCAAACTTTTCATACAGGTTACGCGCAGCCTTAAAGTAGTCTTCTGAGCCGGTCTCTAAACTGATTGTTTGATACTGGCGGGCGGTTGCTGTATCCAATACGTGCTGTAAAAGTTTGCTCGCAACACCTGACTTTCGAGCAAACTGTGAGGTCCTCATTGATTTGAGTTCAGCGTGTTGGGTATTCAGCTCTTTAATGGCGACACACCCAAGCAGTTGGCTGTCTTTCCAAGCACTGAAAAAGGTAATTTCTGGTGACTTGAGCCCATCTAGATCCAGTGCATGGACGCTTTCGGCTGGCGAAGTTGCGTACATATCAGCGAGGTGCTCTTCAAGTAATTCAATGACTTCCCCACCCGACAAGTCATCCACCTTAATTTCTATTGAAGCACTGCTTTCCAATGCTGTTCTATTTTCCATTGAACCCTGTGCATTTATTGCTGATGTCATTGTTTCAACTCTCCTTGTTTAGTTCGCTTATTTAGCTTGAGTGATTTGGTTTTTATCAACAGCCCACTTTCCTGAATTGTTTCCTTTTCAAGAACTCGGTTTGAATCAGTAAAATTACTGATTAATCATAAAATTATAAATGTCACACTGGGTTTACCTAGATACCATATTTTTCCTATCTCGTCTCGTGATAAAAGCGTTCCGCAAAGCCCGTATGGTCGCTGCATTGAGGGAGCAACACCTGTTTTAGTTAACGAATAAGTAGTCAGGGCAAAGTGAATAGCGATGACACGCGTACTGATGTTGTTGGCAGCTTAAACATCCCTTTAAACGGTCTCATTTAAAACGACCATAAGTTAGAAAATAAAACGCTTTCATTGATCGAATATTTGATTGCGATTTTCCAATTTCGGTATATGATGCGCCACCCTAATTTTTCAGCTTATGCTGCAGGCAAATATGTCCGCCAACGCACTCTATACCGACCTATCCGGTTACTATGATTTAATGTGTGTAGATATTGACTACCAAGCGCAAAGTAACTGCGTACGTAGACTCCATCAAATCTTTGGAAATGAAGGAAAAACACACCTCGACTTAGCTTGTGGCACTGGCCCACACGTTCGTCATTTTATTGATTTCGGTTACCAAAGCGGTGGCCTAGATCTTAACAAGCCGATGTTAGATATCGCAGAAGTTCGCTGCCCGGAAGCCAAGTTCTCAGTACAAAACATGAGTAACTTTGAGGTCACGGAACCACTCGATCTTATCACTTGCTTCCTGTATTCCATCCATTACAACGATGGCCTTGAGAAGCTTAAAGAGTGTATTGAAAGTGTGCATCGTGCGTTAAAGCCAGAAGGTATTTTCTGTTTTAACGTGGTTGATAAAGACAAGATCAGCAACGACCTGTTTGTTAGACACACAACAAACCAAGACAAAGACGATTTCACGTTCCGTTCTGGTTGGTATTACTCTGGTCAGGGTGATAAGCAAGCGCTAAAGCTTAGCATCGAAAAGACGACTGCTGGTGAAACTCAAGTGTGGAATGATGAACACCCAATGGTGGCATTCTCGTTTAAAGAGTTAATCGAGATATTGAAGCCCTACTTCGAGGTTAATATCTTCGAGCACGATTACGACAAGCTGATTCCTTGGGATACTCAGTCCGGTAATGCGCTGATCACATGTGTCAAAATCTAGATTAATAGATAAACGGCAAATTAAACCAAATCTATAGATCAAAAAAGAACCCACACTCGCCATTCTCCTTTTAGAGCATCAGCCAGTGTGGGTTCTTTTGTATCAAGCTATCAGTTACTGAACTCTAAATTAGAAGTCCGCTGTCATACCTACGTAGTAAGTACGTGGCTCTTCAACATAGCCCATGCTCTCTAGCTCTTGTGATACAGCTTCGTCAGTTAAGTTCGTGATACCTGCACGTAGTCGTACTGAAGCATTCACGTTGTAGACAGCACCTAGGTTCAGCGTTGTGTAAGCGTCTTGAGTTAGATCGCTTTCGATCTGACGTTCACCACGGTAACGCGCACTCACGAAGGTACTTAGATCGTAAGTTGGGCTCCAGTTCAGTTTAACTAAACCCGAATGCTTGTAACGCTCAAGTAATTCGTCACCAGTAGACTTATCTTCAGTGTCTAAGAATGTGTAATTACCAGACACACCCCATTCATCAGTAATTTGGAATTGGCCTGTAAGCTCAGCACCTTGAACTACAGCCTCTGATACGTTTGTATAAGTACGCTTACCATTCACATAGCCAGTTGAGCTTGAACTATCAGCGCAACCTTTACCCGATTCAAACACTCCGCCGTTCTCACAATAGGTTTCATCACGATCAATTAGGTCGTTGATTTCATTTCGGAATAAGGCACCTTCAACATTCCAACGAGGTTGGCTATAAATCGCAGCGATCTCATAGTTCAAGCTGGTTTCGGGCTTAAGATCTTCATTACCATGTAAATCACATACGCCTTTACAGCTATTAACTGTGTAGTCTGTCTGATTTTGAGTCAATGTTGGTGCTTTAAATGCTTTACCCACACCACCCTTGATGATCAGGTCATTCGTTGTTTGATGAACCAAGTACACACGTGGACTGAACTCTTCACCGTACAGTTCATGCTTATCTAAACGACCACCAATGGTTGCCGTTAGTTGATCCGTCATTAACCATTGGTCTTGAACAAATAACGCACCTTGATAAGCTTCAGATGTACCATTGACTAAGTTTTCTTTGTTGGTTAATTCACTCAACTGGTAGTCCATACCAAACGTTACGGTGTGACTATCACCAAGATAAGTGGTCGCCGAAGCTTCAACAATTTGAGTCAGTTCTTCGATGTCACTGCTATAGTTAGTATCTGAGTCCGCAGCATCATTATCTGTCACATTTTCACGTGAATAACGTACTTGCGTGTCACCCCAGCTCCAAAAACCACTATGTGTGATCGCTTGGCTCTGACGTACAACACGTGTGTCAGACTCAATCACAGATGATACGTTTTCCGCAGATGACTCACGTTCGTCGTCACTGTAACCAAAATCGAAATCAATGGTTTGGTTGTCTGTTGCATTCCATGTCAGGCTCGCGAGTAAGCTTAATGTCTCTCTTTCTTCTAACGCAGTAATGTCTGAACGATCGTAACCAGAGCTATGCGTACCAGAATAGGGTTGCCAAGCATCACGGCTAGTTTGGTTAACAGATAGGCGAGCAAACAACTCGTCTTCAATCAACGCACCAGATGTCGTGAAGCCCATCGAATACTCTTCCCCTCCATCACCATCAAGTGGAGATGAAGTGTCCATGCTCAGTGTAGAGCTCCAATCGTTTTCTGGAGCCTTAGTGATGATGTTGATTGTACCGCCCATACCATCTGAACCGTAAAGTGCAGACATTGGGCCACGGATTATTTCAACACGTTCGATCGAATCAGCAGGAATCGTTGATAGGTCAAAGTCGTTACCACGGATGATGGCACTTGCAGAGCTTAAACGACGACCGTTCACCATGATAAGAGTGTAATCTGAATCCATACCACGAATAGAGATCATCTGACGGCCAGCACGTGTGCTATCAAAATCAGACTCAACACTCGTTGATTCGGCAACGATGTCTGCCAAGGTAATACCAGGGCTGTCTTCAATGTCTTGCGCGGTGATAACCGACATTGAAGCTGGCGCTTGTTTTAGTGCCATCTCGGTACGAGTTGCCGTAACAACCATTTGCTCATCTGTTGCTTGCGCTTCTTCTTGCGCCAACACGTTAGCTGAAAGTGAGGTACAAATAACAGCGACTGCGATCGAAAGGGGTTTACGAACCAAAAGAGGTTTGCGAATCAAAAGAGATCTCTCAGACATGATATTCATTCTTATATGTGATTGGTAATGATAATGGTTTGCATTAAACAACCAACTACCACTCTTATCAACGAAAGTTTCATACCAAAAATCGATTCTCGTTATTCACCATTCAAATAATGAAAGAGATCTATATCCAACTCGATAGGTATTCGTAATTTTCATTCACCCTGCAGATGGATTATGTATAAAGCTCTTTGAATATATTGCGAACCCAGCGACACATCGGGTCGTTATGAAAGCGCTTATGCCAGTATAAGTAGACGTCTTCTGATGGGTGGCGCAACGCTTTAGGCACGCGTTTACAAACAAGATCTCTTTGCGTAGCGGCTTGTTGAGCAAAAGGTGTCGGTAAATGAAAGATGATGTCGGTTGCTTCTGCCATATCCGGCGCGACGTTAAAATTGGAAAGCTGAATTGGAATGGACAGCTGGCGCTGCTTATCAATCAAGCCAAGATCTTTAAATCGACTTTCGATCGAGAGCTTCTTATCCCCTTGCAGTGAGATTTGACCAAGTTGGCTATTCAACAAGTCATCAACCGTGATCTCTTTGTCCGCCAAAGGATGTTTTTTACTCATCAGCAAACGGTAATCGCGGCTAATCACGAACATTCGATACAAATTTTGCTCTGAACTTAACGGCTCGTGGGTCGACAACACAAAGTGCGCATCACCGGATAACAGAGGCTCAAAGTGTCGTTTAGGAATCGAGTCGATATCAACAGTCATGTTTGGCGCTTGTTGACGTATCTCCGCAACTACCTTGGGCAGCAAGTGCGCGACATTAGGCACTAAACCAAAGAAGCGAACCGTACTGTCACTGCTTTGCGGTTCGAATACATCGCCATGTACCAGCTTTTCTAAACGTGTCAGTACCGAATTGAGATCTTGCTTAATGGCTTCTGCTTTTGGCGTTAACTCATAGCCATAAGCCGCTCGCACCAATAGATCATCATTGAAAACGGTACGCAGTTTTTGCAGAGATCGGCTCACCGTAGGTTGGCTCATATCCAGCGCCAATGCCGTGTTGGAAACGTGCTTCTCTTCAAGAAGGTGTTTAAGAATAACGAGTAGATTGAGGTCGACTTGAGCAAGATTCATTATGCAAATATTAACAATATATAAAATTCAATGTGCGCATAGTGCTATTTCTTAACATGTAATACAATTGATAATCACTCCTATTTTGATCTAGAGCAATATGCAGAGCAGAGTTTAAGGTTAAGTGGGTTTTAAAGCTCTAAGTCAGAACTGTTTAAAATCGAGTAGGAGGAGGC